>NZ_JBFVFE010000071.1:0-18441 GCF_052728615.1 Mariniflexile sp.
AATTTCCTTTCGTGTTTTCAGTCGCAGTCCCATTCGTAAATCACAAATCGTCAATCGTAATTCAAAAATCGTAAATCCTTGAAGTTGCATTTGGAATCTGGGTTTTCTTTTTTTTTGGAATTTTAACTTCTTTTTTAGTAATTCTTTCCCTTGTTTCTGCCTATTTTTAAGTATTTTTGAAGATTACGTATTCATAGACTTTGTTAAACCCAAACAAGAATAGAACCTTTAAGCATCGCTCCGTTTCTTCAAAAGAAAACGAAAAGGATGCTGATTCCAATGAAGCAAAAAAAATGGATTTTATTTCTAAATGGAAACGCAACAGTGAAAGAAGCGTCAAAGTAAAAGGCGTCATGTCTGCACGAACGCTTATCATAGTTTTGGTATTATTATTGATTTGTATGTATTTATTGGATAAAAAATACATGTAATTAAAACTTATAAATTATGGGACTTTTAAAAGTGCGCAAAAACAAAAAATTTAGTTATACACCTCGTTATTTTGATGATAAAGGCGAAGGGAATCCGTTTGAAATCAAACATAAATTTGACGATTTCCGGAAAACAGTGGGTGCAAATACAGGATTGAAAACCAAAATGGTAAATGCTTGGGACGATTTAAAGAACAACCCGGATAAACAAACCAATAGACGCGTTTTAATTATTGTGGCGGTGCTTGTTTTGCTGTTTCTTTTTATCATTGAATTCGATTTATCTATATTCTTTTCTAAATAATTTATGGCAGACATTATACAGCTTTTGCCCGATCATGTTGCAAATCAAATTGCCGCTGGTGAAGTTGTACAACGCCCAGCTTCGGTGGTCAAAGAGCTATTGGAAAACGCCATTGATGCCGATGCCACCATTATTAAACTCATTATAAAAGACGCAGGCAAAACCCTGGTTCAGGTAATTGATAACGGAAAAGGAATGAGCGTTACCGATGCGCGTTTAAGTTTTGAGCGCCATGCCACCTCCAAAATCCGTAGTGCGGACGATTTATTCCACCTGCACACCAAAGGCTTTCGTGGGGAAGCCTTGGCAAGCATTGCCGCCATTGCCCATGTAGAGTTAAAAACAAAGCAAGAGCATGATGATGTGGGTAACGCCATTGTTATAGAAGGAAGCAATGTGGTGTCGCAAGAGGTTGTTGTAACGCCAAAAGGCACCTCCATTTCTGTAAAAAATCTTTTCTTCAATATTCCGGCGCGCCGTAATTTTTTAAAATCCAATGCGGTGGAATTGCGCCATGTTATTGACGAGTTCCACCGTGTTGCCTTAGCGCATCCCAATATTAGTTTTGCTTTTTATAACAACGGAAGCGAAACGTTTAATCTAGCCATTAGTAATTACAGACAGCGTATTGTGAATATCTTCGGAAACAAAACCAATGAAAAATTGGTGCCTGTTGAAGAAGAAACCGAGGTGTTGGATATTTCGGGTTTTGTGGGAAAACCGGAGTTTGCCAAAAAAACCAGGGGCGAGCAATATTTTTTTGTGAACGATCGGTTTATTAAAAGTCCGTATTTAAACCATGCCATTGCTTCAGCCTTTGATGGTTTGCTTAAAACCGGAAACCACCCCAGTTATTTTTTGAACTTAAAAGTCAATCCACAGACCATCGACATCAATATCCATCCCACTAAAACGGAAATTAAGTTTGATGACGAACATACCTTATATGCCTTGTTGCGTTCGGCAGTAAAACATAGTTTGGGCCAATTTAATATAGCACCCGTGCTCGATTTTGAGCGCGATGCCAATTTAGATACCCCTTATCATTTCAGCAATAAAGAAACCAATTCGCCAGTTATTGAGGTAGATAGAAGTTTTAATCCGTTTAAGGAAAATTACAGTTCCGGGAAACAAACCACCGCATTTAAAAAGCAAACTTTGAACAATTGGGATAGTTTGTATGTGGGATTGGAATCGAAAGGCACAAAAACTGAGCACGGTTTCAGCGAGGTTCATTTTGAAAGTGAAGAAACAACCCTATCTGCTTTTAACGATACCAATAAAATAGAACAGACCAAAACCACCTATCAACTGCATAATAAATACATTGTAAGCACCATTAAATCGGGCATGTTGGTCATTGATCAGCATCGGGCTCACCAACGTATTTTGTATGAAGATTTTCTTAATAACTTAACCATCAAGCAAGGCGTGAGTCAGCAATTGTTATTCCCGCTTCAATTGCATTTTTCAACTCAAGAAATTGAAATCATCAATCAGTTGAAAGAAGATTTGGAACATACGGGTTTTGTGTTTTCAAACCTTACGGAAGAATCGGTTGAAATTATTGGTGTTCCCGTAATGGTTCCAGAAAGTGAAGTGTCCATTATTTTGGAACAATTAATTGGTGATGTGGAGAATGAAGTGCCCGATAGCCATTTTAGTGCGACCGATTTATTGGCAAAATCGATGGCGAAAAGTTTAGCAATAAAAAGAGGGCATTCATTGCAAAAAGACGAGCAGGAGCATTTGGTAAATAAGCTGTTCGCATGTAAAGAACCCAATGTTTCACCAACTAACAGAACAACATTTATTACCATGAGTGTTGACGAATTAGATAAAAAATTTATATAGAATATGATGCGAATTTCTGATACTGTAAAGCATTTAATAATCATTAACGTACTCATGTTTATTGGTACTTTAACCATTGGGGGCGGGGTTTTGTTTTACGAATGGTTTGCTATGTATTTTCCTGAAAACGAATCATTCAGATATTGGCAAATCATCACCCACATGTTTATGCACGGCAGTATAATGCATCTTTTGTTTAATATGTTCGTGTTATGGATGTTTGGCACACCCGTAGAGCAGGCTTTAGGCTCAAAACGCTTTTTATTTATTTACTTTTCTGCTGGTTTAGGGGCTGTGGCGTTACAAGTTGGGTATTATTATTTTCAATATCTATCTATGGAAACGCAAGCAATGGATTTGGGATTTACCCACGAACAAATTATTGAAATTCTTAAAGAAGGAAAAGTTTTTAAAGCAATTGGCCCCGGTTTTAATCAGATCTATTATGCGTCCATGGTGGGTGCTTCTGGTTGTATTATGGGAATTTTGGCAGCATTTGGTGTGATGAACCCCAATGCGGAATTGATGCTTATATTTTTGCCTATTCCAATAAAAGCAAAATACTTTATCCCAGGAATCATTATCTTAGATTTGGTTTCCGGGGTTACAGGGCAGTCGTTTTTCAGTCCGAGCAATACGGCATATATGGCACACGTTGGGGGCGCATTGATCGGATTTTTCATCATGTGGTATTGGAAAAAAAATCAATTTAATAATAATCGTTGGGATTAATGAGTGTAACAAACAACATAAAATATAAGCTTCGAAGCTTAAACGCCTTAGAAAAGATCATTGCCTTAAATGTGCTTGTTTTTGCCATAGGACTGCTTTTTAAATCTGGTATGGGTTGGTTGGAACTACCAAGCGATTTTACTAAGTTTATTCTAAAACCTTGGGCCCTTATTACCTATGCGTTTCTCCATTACGACTTTTTTCACATTCTTTTCAATATGCTCTGGTTGTACGTCATTGGACGTATGTTTTTAAATTTATTCAGTGTAAAAACAGCGTTGAATATTTATTTTCTGGGGGCCATGTCTGGCGGGCTGCTATTTATGCTGTTCTATACCTTACTGCCCAGTGTATTTGGGTCCAATGCTACTTTGGTTGGCGCATCGGCAGCGGTAAGGGCTTTATTGATTTTTTTATGTGTGTACATGCCAAACCAAGAGGTGCGGTTTTTTACCTTCAATATTAAATTTTGGCACATTGGTTTAGCTATTGTCATATTGGATGTAATCGGGCTCATTGCTGGCATACAAGACCCCGTTAATGGGAATGCCGGCGGAAATCTGGCACACTTAGGAGGCGCGCTGTTAGGCTATTTCTATGCAAAACAATTGTTGAAAGGCGATGATATTGGAAGAGGTTTTGAACAGATGCTTGATTTTTTTGCTAAACTTTTTAAACCGTCAAAAAAAGGGCCGTTAAAAACGGTGCATAAAAACAAAGGTAAGGTGGACGGTTATACCAAATCCGATTTTGATGAGTTTACCAATCAAAAGAAAATTGATGTCATTTTGGATAAAATCAGCAAAAGCGGCTACGATAGTTTAACTGCCGAAGAAAAAGAATTTTTGTTTAGGGCAGGGAAATAGGGAAGACGGGAGAAAATAGAAAATAGAGAATAGACGGGAGACAGGATTTGTTGACCGGAAAATAAATAATTAGGCAATGGACATAATGGTATCCTTAATCAATAATTTAAAATAGATTATAAACAATAGTATTCCGTCATTTGTCATCAAAAAACATGAAACAACTAAGCACCATAAATAAAGTTATCTACATCATCAATATTGTGGTAGCGCTTGTGCTGTTGTTCTCATTTGCTTTGCCTTTTTTACCACCAAGAGCTTTTTCGGTATTATCCGTACTCAGTTTAAGCGTACCCATTTTAATTTTGTTCAATGTAATATTCTGCTTTTATTGGTTGGTCAGGTTAAAATGGCAGCTATTAATGTCGTTAGTGGCACTTATAATAGGGCAGATGGTTTTTGGTTCGTTATACAAGTTTACTTCTTCAAAAAAAGTAGAAAGCCCCAACAATTTTAAGGTCATGAATTACAACGTGAGGTTGTTTAACCTCTATGACTGGATTCCTGAGAAACATATCGATGCCAAAATAGTTGATTTCATAAAAACGGAAGCCCCTGATATTTTATGTATTCAAGATTATCGTCCCGACCCAAAAATAAACTTATCCGTTTTTAAATATAAGTTTGAAAAAATTTCAGGAAATAAAATTCAAAACGGACAGGTCATTTTGTCCAAGTTTCCCATTATAAATTCTGGATCTTTGGAGTTTCCTAATACCGCCAATAACGCCATATTTGCCGATGTTGTAAAGGGTAAAGACACGATTAGGGTTTATAACATCCACTTGCAATCGTTAAAGATTGATACCGATGTGGAAAAACTAAAAAAAGAAGGGACCTCACGCCTTTTTAAACAAGTGGAAAAGACTTTTAAAAGGCAACAGTTCCAATCTGAAATTTTAGTGTCGCACAAAGAGCAATGTCCTTATAAAATGATTGTTTCCGGCGATTTTAATAACACGGCGTATTCCTATGTTTACAGAAAGATTAAAGGCGATCTGAACGATACTTTTAATGAAGCTGGAAATGGTTTTGGACGTACTTACGATTTTAAATTTTTTCCCGTAAGAATTGATTTTGTTCTAGCCGACAAAGCATTTTATGTCAATGGTTTTAAAGCTTATAATCAGCATTATTCCGATCATTATCCTATTATGGCTACTTTAAGTCTGGACAAATAGAAGCCAGGTCCCAAAAATCAAAAATAAAGGACATACGTGGAGTTGCTTTTAAATTAGCATCTAAAAACTTGCTTTTTAAATTATTTGATGTTGACTTTTATGGTTTCAGCAATATTATTTGACGCATTGCCTACGTAGATGATATAATCCCCTTTTTCAAGGTTCCAGTCGGAAATGGATTCGTCATAAAAAGCAAGATTTGCAGCATCGATAGTGATTTCAACCGCTTTTTGCCCACCGCTTTTTAAATTGATTTTTTGAAACCCCTTCAATTCTTTCAAAGCTCTTTTTACTTTAGATTTTTGTTTCCCAATATATACTTGAACAACTTCGGCCCCTTCCAGATCACCAGTGTTTGTAACTTGGCAAGTAAGCTTGATTTTATCTTGCGGTGTATATGCTTTTTTATCTACTTTGATATCTGTTATATTGAAAGAAGTATATGACAAACCATGCCCAAAGGCATAAAGAGGTGCAATCTTTTTAGTATCGTGCCATCTGTAGCCTACCAATATATCTTCTTTATAAACTTGGTTGTAATCTTTCCCAGGATATGATAATTCCCCAAACGAATGGGCGGCATTGTCCTGTAATTTAACAGGGAACGAAAAAGGCAATTTTCCCGAAGGGTTAACATCACCGCTTATTACGTCTGCAATGGCATATCCCGCCATGCTCCCCAGATACCAAGTTTGTATAACGCCATTTATGGAATTAAGCCACGGCATTTCCACGGCATTTCCACTCACTAAAATATAGCCTACATTTTTATTGACCCTTAAAATATCGTTAAGCAGTTCATCCTGGCCAAAAGGCAAATTAAACTGTTCTCTATCAGCACCTTCACAATCTTGAAGGTGGCTTTTGTTCAAACCTCCAAAAAACAAAACAATATCGGCGTTTTTTGCAACCTTTATGGCTTCAACCCTTAAGGAATCGGCATCAAGTTTTGATGGAATAACCGCATCATAAACAGAGGGGCCAGTGGCATAGCCCATCGAATGAACAATAGTGGCGTTTTTATAACGCATTTTCAACCCTTCTAAAGGCGAAATTTCAAATTGGGGTTTTAATTCAGAAGAGCCGCCACCTGCGGTCATCGATCTGGTGGCATTTTCCCCTATTACGGCAATGGTTATATTTTCATCTTTTATAGGGAAGAAATTGTTCTTGTTTTTAAGTAAAACAATACCTTCAGTAGCCACTTTGCGGGCCACATCATGGTGTTCTTGATTGTTTTTTCTACCTAGCGGACGGTTAGAACTCATGTTGGTTCTATACATTAACCTTAGGATCCTTCTAACTTTATCGTTTACAACAGATTCATCAATATCACCTGCCTTTAATGATTTTAAAAAAGGCGTTGCCAAATAATAATGGTCGTAATGGTTGGCTGTTGTTGAACCCAGCCCATCGGTACCTGTTCCCATTTCAATATCAAGGCCGAACATGGCAGATTCATAGGTATTATGCGCCCCGCTCCAATCGCTCACTACAACCCCGTCAAAACCCCAATCTTTCTTTAAGATTTTGTTCAACAAGAGTTCGTTATGGCAGCAATATTGCCCCCTAAATTTATTATAGGCACCCATTAAAGACCAAACGCCGCCATCAATTACCGCTGCTTTAAAGGCTGGCAAATATATTTCATAAAGGGCCCGGTCGCTTACTTCAACGTTCACTTGGTTACGCCATAGTTCTTGGTTGTTAAGTGCATAGTGTTTAACACAAGCGGCAACCCCGTTTTTTTGAACCCCTTTTATATAAGGCACCACCATTTTTGAGGCTAAAAAAGGATCTTCGCCCATATATTCAAAATTTCTTCCGTTAAGGGGTGTTCTGTAAATATTAACTCCGGGACCCAATAAAACATCTTTTTTTCGGTATCTGGCTTCTTCCCCCAAGCTATATCCAAATGCTCCTGATAATTCTGGATTGAAAGTTGCGGCTAAACAGGTAAGCGCAGGAAAAGCAGTGATGGAATCATTGGTCCATCCAGCAAAATCCCAAGAGTCCCAACTTATTTCAGCCCTTACACCATGCGGTCCATCGGACATCCATATTTCTGGTATCCCCAGTCTTTCTACCCCTTTGGTACTGAATTTGGATTGTGCATGGCACATATCTACTTTTTCCTCTAATGTCAATAAGGATATGATGCTATCTATTTTAGATTCCACAGCATTGTTTTCATGTGCCATTGAATGATTTTTTTGGGAAAAAGCATCAGGGGTTTTTAAAAAGATAAAAATAAAGATTAATGCTATTTTTGAAAATTTTGATAAGGCTTTCTTTGAATTCATTTGTGGTTTTTTACGTTATAAAATTACTTCCTTTTAGAAAAAGAAATAAACATTTATGAAGCAATGATTAGAAGATATGTTGCAATTAGTGTATTATAGTCTGGTTAAAGGTTGAAATGCTGCTCCCAATAATTCGGAACATTGTAATTACTTTAGTTTCTATGAATGATTTAGTTACACAATCATCCGAAAGTTTTTTGAAAAACCTAATGTTCCACTTCTTTTGAAAAAGATCTTTGTTTGTCAAATCCAATTTTTAAAGCTTCAATTTCTTTAAAAAAAAGGCAGCTCATTGCTTAATTTCTTTACAACTTCCAAAAAAACAAATCTGTTTTCGTAAAAATAAGTTATATTTTTAAACACTGTATTAGTGATTTTAAATTTAATCCTATTTCATTACTTTTAAACCATGCAAATCCTATCCACCAATATAGCAAAACCAACCACCATTATTTTTAACGGTCAACAGGTCATTACGGGCATTTACAAAACCCCAACCAATCAACCTATTTATTTGGGAAAAGAAACTGTTGAAGGCGACGAAGTATCAGACCGAAAACATCATGGTGGCGAATTTAAAGCGTGTTATCTGTTTTCTGAAAATCAGTATCCGTATTGGAAAAAACTTTATCCCCATTTAGATTGGGATTATGGTATGTTTGGTGAAAACTTGACCGTAAAAAATTTGGACGAAACCCAAATTTACATTGGTGATATCTATAAAATTGGCAACGCTTTGGTACAAATTACCCAACCCCGCGAACCTTGTTTTAAATTTGGAGTGAAATTCGGAACACAAAATGTATTAAAACAATTCATTAATCATGGCTATCCAGGAACTTACACCAGGGTTTTGGAAGAAGGCTTCGTTAAAAACGGAGACGAACTTAAATTGATTGAAAAAGCCCAAAACAGCTTGACGACCTTTCAATTTTTCAACTTGTTTTTTTCAAAAGAGAAAAATCAAGAACATTTAAAATTAGCTATTGAAAATGAGGCGTTACCCATATCCAAAAGAAAAAAGCTAAAGGCATTTCTAACTTAGAAACCACCTTGCCCACCAACACTTCATCTTTTCAACTATATTTGTTACCATAATCCATGTAGCATTTTGAAAGACCTCCTACTCATAACGCCTCCATTCACGCAATTAAACACACCCTACCCTGCCACATGCTATTTGAAAGGTTTTTTAAACACCAAAAACATCAGTTCCTTTCAAATGGATTTGGGCATAGAAGTCATTTTAGAACTATTTTCAAAAAAAACATTTCAAGATATTTTTAAAAATGCTTTTAATAACAACCGCATTGTTTCTGAAAATTCACAAAGAATCTACACTTTAAAAAATGCCTATTTACAGCCTTTAGATGATGTCATGGCGTTTTTACAGGGCAAAAAACCAACCTTTGCCAGACATATTTGCTCAGATAATTTTCTTCCGCAAGCATCACGTTTTAATCAGTTGGACAACTTGGATTGGGCATTCGGCTCTATGGGCATGCAAGATAAAGCGAAACATTTGGCCACTTTATATCTTGAAGATCTATCCGATTTTATTGTGGAATGTATCGATGCTAATTTTGGTTTTAGTCGCTATGCTGAACGGTTGGGGCAAAGTGCCAATGCGTTTGATGAGTTATATGAGCAGTTAGAGTCAGAACCAACATATATTGATGGTATAACCTTAAAAATTCTTGAAGAAAAATTACAAACCGTTCAACCCAAATTGGTGTGTTTTTCGGTCCCCTTTCCGGGGAATTTATACAGCGCGTTCCGTTGTGCACAGTACATAAAAACCAACTATCCAGAAATTAAAATTGCTATGGGTGGCGGATTTCCGAATACTGAATTACGGTCCGTAACGGACATTAGGGTATTTGGGTTTTTCGATTTTATCACCTTGGACGATGGCGAGTTACCAATCGAACTATTAGCCTTCCCCAATCCTTCCAAAGGAGGGGAGTATAAACGCACCTTTCTTTTAGAAAACGATACCGTTGTTTATAAAAACAACAGCTCCAAACCAGACTACAAACAAAGTGAACTAGGTACACCAGATTATTCCGATTTATTGTTAACCGATTATATTTCAGTTATAGAAATTGCGAACCCCATGCACAGTTTATGGAGCGATGGCCGTTGGAACAAACTCACCATGGCGCACGGTTGCTATTGGGGGAAATGCACCTTTTGCGATATTTCATTGGATTACATAAAAATTTACGAACCCATTGCTGCCAAATTATTGGTAGACAGAATGGAACAACTTATTGAACAAACAGGCGAAACAGGTTTCCATTTTGTGGATGAGGCAGCACCTCCTGCCCTTATGAAAGCCCTTGCCTTAGAAATTTTAAAACGCCAACTTACCGTTACGTGGTGGACCAACATTCGGTTTGAAAAAAACTTCACCAAAGATTTGTGCCAACTGCTAAAAGCCTCTGGTTGTATGGCCGTTTCTGGTGGATTGGAAGTGGCTTCCGATAGATTGTTGGCACTTATTGACAAAGGTGTTACGGTAGCACAAGTGGCACAAGTAACCCGCAATTTTACCGAATCCAACATGATGGTGCATGCTTATTTAATGTATGGCTACCCCACACAAACAGTTCAAGAAACGGTTGATAGTTTAGAAATGGTGCGTCAGTTGTTCGAAATTGGCGTGTTGCAATCGGGGTTTTGGCACCAGTTTGCTTTAACGGCGCATAGCCCCATTGGGTTAAATCCATCAGATTATCATATCATCCCAAACACCAAACCTATTACGTTTGCCAATAATGATGTGGAATTTACCGATACCACGGGCATTGACCACAACCAGTTTAGTCTTGGGTTAAAAAAGTCGCTTTTTAATTTTATGCACGGTATTGGTTTGGAACTTCCATTACAGGATTGGTTCGATTTTAAAATCCCGAAACCCACTATACAACCAGATTTTATATACCATTGTTTGGAAATCGAAACGAATTTCAGCATAAAACCAACGGCAAAAATTATGTGGTTGGGCACCAAACCATTGGTAACGGAACATTTTAAAACCAAACGCGGCAACACGTTTTATTCGCTAAAACTCACGTTTCATAATACTACTTCTGTTTTAGATATTACTTTAGATAAAGATAAAGGCACTTGGTTTTTGAATAGATTGGATTCCTTTAGTGTAACTAGCACAACATTGCCATCATTTTCAGAGCTGAAAAAAGATTTTGAAACCCATTTTGAAGATTTTGAACTGTTTTGGTTTTCGAAACCTATTAACCAATTAAGGGATAATGGATTGTTGGTGTTGTGATTTTTTTACTTTACTTATCAGAAAAAAATTATAACTTCGTTTAACTGTCTATATAGTCAATTTAAACTGACCATATCTTAATAGTTGGGTGTAATTTGTCCTTACCAAGAAAAATCATCACAAAATTAAATAGTACGGATTATTTTTATATATTTGTACGTACAAAATAAATATTATGGACACAAAGTTGACTTTAAAGCTTAATCAAAGAATTATTGAGAAAGCAAAGAAATATGCTTCCAACAAAAAAATAAGCTTATCTCGAATTGTTGAAGCCTATTTACAATCCTTGACTTCCGAAAATGACACCGCTGAATTTGAGATTTCACCTTTCATAAGAAGCATCGCAACAGGAAATGAAATCCCAGTTGATTTGGACCACAAAAAAGAGTATTCTGATTATTTAATGGATAAGTATAAATGAGAAAAAGGATTTTTATAGACACAAATATAATGTTGGACTTTTTAGGAGAACGAAAACCTTTTTATGAACCGATTGCGAAAATTGCAACGTTAGCGGAAAAAGAAAAATTAACAATGGTTGTTTCCCCTATTTCATTCGCAACAGTAAACTATTTTCTTTCAAAATTTGAGAATCCAAAAATTGCGAGAGAGAAGCTACGAAAATTCAAAATAATTAGCGAAATATGTTCTTTAGGCGAACAGACTATTGAAAAGGGGCTTAATTCTTCAATAAATGATTTTGAGGATGCTTTGCAATATTTTAGTGCAACCGAATCGGACTGTAAAATTATAATAACAAGAAATGGAAAGGACTTTAAAAAGTCGTTATTACCTGTAATGACAGCAAACGAATTTTTAAAATCTTTGAATAAAAAATAACTACACACAATGGCTATAAGTAATTGCTTGTTCTCGCTTACTTCTGAAAATCCTTGCGGATTTTCAGCTTGTTGTTTACTTTCAGAGTTAAGTGCTAAACCACGCAACTACTTACAGCCAAGACCGTTAAACGAACCTTCCAAAAAAAAAACCAAAATATTCGATGTATGCGCGTTAGGGATTGCTCATCCATTTTATTGTTAAATTTTGAAATCGTGAATGCTTCGCATTTGTAGCGGAAATCCTTTTTAAAAACATGGGTAAATAAATTTTGGACAGAACTAGAAATTGGCAGATTGTTTCGTCGTGCCTCCTACCATTGACAAGTATTTTATATATTTGATTTTCAAATATTTAAATATCACTTAAATTTTAAAAGCACCCCTAAAGTCCCCTTTAGGGGACAATCCATATCTTCAAATTTTCAGTTTCAAATTCTATTTAATTGTCAACAATATCGCTTGATAAATTTTTTTATCTGTTGCCTCGCAATGACGTTTTAAAAAGATTGCAACCTTTCGACTTCGCTCTAGATAAACTACATGCCCGACCCGTCCTGATAACTATCGAGAGGGTAACACCCAAAAAACTATAAAAATTTTCAACTACTCGAACCTAATAGCTTTTACCGGCGATATTTTGGTGACGATGTACGATGGCACTAAAAGCATGAGCAAACACAGGATGAGGGTGCCGATGTTTAATGCGATTATATAGGTGAAACTGATGTAAACTGGCGCTTCGGTTACGTAATACACGCTGGGATCTAGCGGAAAGAGTTTAAAATACTTTTGGGCAAAAAGCAGACCTAAACCGATGATGTTTCCCCAGAACAAGCCTAAGATAATGAGGTACGAGGCGTTGTATAAAAACAGTTTACGGATGCTCCAATTGTTGCTTCCCAAGGCTTTTAGAATGCCTATCATTTGGGTGCGCTCAAGTATGAGAACGAGTAAAGCGGTTATCATGTTGATGCCCGCTACCAATATCATAATGCCTATAATGCCGTAAATGTTTTTATCGAAAATGCTTATCCACTCGAAAATGGATGCGTATTTATCGGTTATGGTTTGTGAGTTTAGTGTTGAAGGTATGTTTTGGTATATTTCAATGCCCTTTTGTGGAAGCGCGTCATAATCGTTTATGAAGACTTCAAAATTGCCAATTTGGTCGTTTTCCCAATTATTAATACGTTGGATGTGCCGAATATCGCCTATTACATATTGGGCATCCAAATCTTGAAACCCAGAATTGTAAATGCCTACAATGTTATAAGTTAGTATGTTAGGCAGTTTATCGGCATCGTCTTTCGGGAATACCATTTGGAACGATTCGCCTACTTTAAACCCTAAACGATTTGCTAAATATTGCGAGATCAATACATCTTCATTTCGGTCTTTTATATAATCGGGGAGCTTGCCTTTTACCAAAAATTCCTCAAAATAGTCCCAATCGTAATCGGCCCCAACGCCTTTTAAATAGGCCCCTTCAAAGTCGGTTTCGGTGCGGATCACTCCGAATTTTGACGCCACCGCTTGTACATGTCTCACGCCTTCCACTGCTTTAAAATCTGGATAAAACTCTTGGTTTTTAGATATGGGAACTACGCTTTCCTGTGAGGTATTGCTATCATAATTTGAAATGGTTACATGCCCATTGAAGGCCACCACCTTATCACGTATTTTTTGCTGCAAACCAATGCCCGTAGCAATGGCAACCATCATAACCACAATGCCAATGGCTATGGCGGCAATACCGATTTTTATTATTGGTGCCGATATACTACTTTTATACGCTTTACTACCAATAATGCGTTTAGCTATAAAATACTCGTAATTCAAATTCTATGATGTGGTTTAATGTTGTCAAAAATACAGTTTTATTCCCGATAATTTTCGGGATTGTTTATGTAATGGTTTCTTGTGGGAACTTTTCGAAAAAGGATGAAGGTGGACGGGAAACCGAAGCTGGGAGACCGATGGCCGAAAACCAACAACAAACAACAAACACCCAACAACCAACCATTACAGTTGGTGCAAACCAAACAGAAGGGTATGTGCCCTTATTGAAAGGGAAACGGGTTGGTGTGGTGGCGAATCAAACGAGTGTCATATTTAAGCAACCAGACAAACAGATTGCCACGACTTCTACCAAGTCTCGCAATGACGGGTATGTGCATTTAGTAGATTCATTGCTATCATTAAAAATAAACGTAGTGAATGTTTTTGCACCCGAACATGGTTTTAGGGGAACTGCCGATGCTGGCGAGCATATTAAAGATGGTATCGATACCAAAACAGGTGTACCTATTATTTCGCTTTACGGCGATAATAAAAAACCGAAACCGGAACAACTTAAAAATATGGACGTTATGCTTTTTGATTTGCAGGATGTGGGCGTTCGTTTTTACACCTACATTTCCACGCTGCATTATGTGATGGAAGCATGCGCAGAAGCAAATATCCCGTTAATTATTTTGGACAGACCAAACCCAAACGGTCAGTATATTGATGGTCCCATTTTAGAAATGGAAAACAAGAGTTTTGTTGGTATGCACCCTATTCCCGTGGCCCATGGCATGACCATTGGTGAATATGCAAACATGATAAACGGTGAAAAATGGTTGAAAAATGGGATTCAATGTGAATTAAAAGTGATTCCTGTTAAAAATTATACCCATCAAATGAGGTACAGTCTACCCATAAAACCGAGTCCGAATTTACCAAACGACAAATCAATTAATTTATATCCTAGTTTGTGCTTTTTTGAAGGCGCCAATGTAAGTGTGGGCCGGGGCACCGACAAGCAATTTCAGGTTTTTGGAAGTCCGTTTTTAAACAAAACCAAATACACCTATACCTTTACACCACAACCCAATGAAGGCGCCAAATGGCCTTTATACCAAGGAAGAGTATGTTATGGCATGGATTTATCTAAGGTCAAGACCTTAAACGGATTGGATTTAAGCTACCTGATCCATGCGTATCAGGCTACTGAAAATCAATCGGAATTCTTCAATGCCTTTTTTACTAAATTAGCGGGCACTAAAAAGCTCCAACAACAAATTGAGGCAGGTGTATCAGAAACCGATATCAAATCGTCATGGCAAAAAGGCTTGGAAAGGTTTAAAGCAACACGAGCAAACTACTTATTATACAAGTAATTTTTAAATGAAGCGAATTATTGCGTGCTTAATGCTATTATTGGGTGCTGTGGGGTTTAGTCAAGCTGTTGAAACCCCAAGTCAACTTAAAATACGTGCTGCCACAAAGCTGGCTAAAAAGTTTTTAAAAAAGCAAGGTATTATGGGCATGTCCATTTCCGTATCACAACACGGGGAACTCATTTGGTCCCAAGGATTCGGATTTTCCAATAAAAAACCAAGAACACGGGTAGCGCCAGACGAAACCATTTTTAGAATTGCCAGTGTTTCCAAATCCATTACCGCACTTGCTCTGGCTAAATTGGCAGAAGACAAATGGATTGATTTAGATTCCAGCATCTATAAATATGTACCTGATTATCCAAAATACAAATACGATCTTACCGTGAGGCAATTGGGTGGAAATTTATCAGGCATCAGGCATTACAAAGACCATGCTGAATATACTTATAACAAAAAAATGAGCATCACAGAAGGATTGGATTTGTTCAAAAACGATTCGCTTTTGTTTGAACCCGGTTCGCGATATAATTATACCACCTTTGGGTTTGTACTTTTAAGCGAAGTGATGCAAAAAGCGACCAACATTCCTTTTGATACGTTTGTGAACGATACTATTTTTAAACCTTTGAAAATGGAACATTCCATGATAGATGTTTCGGATGCCCTAGTGCCAAATAGGACCCAATTTTATAGATCTTCCTTCTTGAAAAAGCCCGTGTTGGCATCTGCTGTTAGCAATGAATTTAAAGTAGCTGGCGGTGGTTTTTTATCTACTTCAGAAGATTTGATAAAATTTGGAAACGAGATTATATTTCCGAAAATAGTTTCAAAGGAATCCCTTTCACAAATTGTTACCTCGCAACATTTATTAACGGGTAAAAATACGGGTTACGGCATTGGATTTGCGGTGGAACACTCTAAAAAAGGCACGTCAAAATATTATCATACGGGTGGGGGCGTTGGTGCTTCTACCCTACTTGCCATCTATCCTGAAGAGGAATTGGTGATTGCCGTTTTAACCAATCTAACAGGGGTTTCCATGCAAGATTTTGGAAATGAATTGGAATCGGTTTTTCTTGATTGAATATTGCGCAGGGCATTAACGATTGGCGGTTTTTGGAAAATTTATAAAAATTGCTGTTTTCCTTTTTCATAACAATGCAACAAAATTTCCAAAAGCAAAACTAAAACCTGAAAAACACCTAAAAAGAAAATCGCCTAAAATTGTTTTTTAGACGACCTCTTGATTTTTAAGCCAATGAACTGGTTTAAATGCGTTCAATCCAGTCCTTCCAAAAATCCTGTATGGGCGCTTTTGATTTCAAAATTATTATCATATAGTAACGGCCAGTCGTTCCCTGGGTGATTTAAATCGGTGCTGTAAGGAATCCAAGATTCATTGTCTTTAAAACCCCATACTGTTAAAGGTCGGCTTCCCTAAAAACAGGACAGTTACAAATTCGAATTTCTGAAAAGAATATTAAATTAGAAATCTTAGGAAGTGCTATTAATTTTAATTGTCATAACAAAAATAACCTACTATGGATTGGAAATCCATAGTTTTATATTGGCAGACTGAAAGTCTGCTTCGTGAAATAGCCGATAAAGTATAGGGAAAAACACATGATTATTTGTGTTCCCGATAACTATCGGGACGTGGCTAAAACATTTATAGAAACTAAAGTAACTGCAATGAATCCCGATAGCTATCGGGAGCAGGGTTTTAACCTTTAACTTGATAATAAAATAGCAATCCTTAAAATATAATATAAAAATTAAACAAAAAACACTTTTATATCAATACGTAATAAATCAGGCTATATAGCTTGAAAAACCCTTATAAAATCCACAATTAAAAATGCCGAATACTCAGTGGGTATGGGTGACACTGGCAAATTACCACCAACAGACAAACTTATTAGCAAGTAAAACTCATCATTAAAAGGATAAGGTTGACCACCAGTATCGTTGGGTGTAAATGTTTTATACACTTCATCATTTACTAACCAAGTTATTTTATCTTCCTCCCAAACCAATGAAAACACATAATATGCTTTATCGAAACCTTCATTTGTAGTAGTATAATATGTTGAATTATACCTGTGATTTGCTAAGTCTGAACCATAATGAGGCGTTCCTAATATTTTATTTTTATCCTGTCCCAAATACTCCATAATGTCTATTTCGCCTCCACTGGGCCATTCTGCAGCTGGGTTTTGAACGGAATAATCTTTATTCAATAACCAAAAGGCAACCCAAGTACCTGTGGCTGATGGCATACTGGCTCTAATATCAATTCTTCCGTATTTAAATTCAAATTTATTATCCGTATTAATTCTTGTAGATGAGTAATTAAACCCTTGAATCGCTTCTTTTTTAGTTTTTGTTGCCTCAATTTTATAAAGCGCTTGAGCTAAAGTGTTGACACCTCCCAAACAGAAATCCATAGTGGACGCTCATCCTCTTCTTGAAGTGTTTTGATTATCCAATCAGAACCTTCAGAGTCCTTGCCTTTACCAACCCCTTGCATTCCATAAACTGGTAATCCACTATTTATTAGTCCTTTTAACTGCGCTTCGTCAGGATATCCCGACTCCACCTATTGGGTATCAAAACCCACCAAAAACCCTGTAAATTTATGGTTTACAGGGTTTTATATTTTATATGATATCATATAAAATCATATAAAACCATCTCAAGCGAGACCAATTCGGTGACCCTGTCCTAATGGACCCGACGTATTTTCAATACCTCTTTTAACATCTACTTCTGGATGACCTGGTGTGATTGAACCCCATTGTCTAAAATTAGCAACATCATTTTTCTCATAATTTCCTAGAAGATAATACTGCGCATACATTAATGTAGACAAATGGCCAGCATCCATAAAAAAGCGGTCTCTAAAAGCCCACTCCATATCGGTTGGATCGAAATTGAAGAACTCAGAATATAAAATATGCATATAATCTGCACCGCCCATGGGGTCTCCTGGGTGTCCTGAATTCGCTTTTTCTACCATCGCTACAGCTAATGCTCTAATATTATCTGCCGCTTGTTGATCTAATTTTTTGTTCATTTTTAATTTATTCTTAAGACTTTTATTTTTTCACCCTATGGTTTATGCAAAACAAACCACATCTCTAATAATGACATAACCCCAATACAAAAAACATGAATTAATGACTAGTTTTAATATAAAGCAGTTAGTTTGAAAAAGAAAACGAATCTATTCGTAATCTATAGCCATCCAATTCTTCGATTAAAAAATAGAGATTGTACTTAAATTTTATGGAAGATAAATCAAACTCTATTTCTTCAAAATCATTACTTCTAGGTTTTAATTTTAAATTCTTTTACTGGTATAGGCGTTTAGGTTTCCCATTAAATAATATAATAGGTATAGGCACTTAAATCGCACTTCGAAAGTACTGATTCCATTGCGTTTTAATTGTAATTTATCATCTTT
>NZ_JBFVFE010000072.1:0-17517 GCF_052728615.1 Mariniflexile sp.
TGTTGAACAATATCTAAAAAACGAAGAATATCTTGTAAACTTGAAAATAATTTTTTCTTAACTAAAAGGTCATAATTGGGTGCACGACAAATTGCATTTATAAGAAAAAGCATTTAATTTAGAGGTTTATAAAAAATATACTTATGACAGATTTAGATAAAATATTAGCGATTGTTGCAAGACATTATCAGCAATGGGAACAAGACCCAACGAGGATGGAAAACGGGCATGAATATGAATCCACTTTGCGAGCATGACGCAAAAGATGGAGAAAGAAATGCTTGAAGTGTCATTGGGAGCGATCCCAATAAGCAGGAACGGTAAAAAAAAACGCTTACCCGATTTGGGAAAATCGAAGTGCCCAAAAGCCACGTCCTGAGCAGGAGCATAGGGAACCTGCAGATCAGTAGTTTTGCCCAAGAGACCATGTGCTTCTTTGGGCAGAGCGTTGTGTTTGAAGATGCCAGTTCGCTGATCAACAGTCTAACGGGCGGTGGTTTTAACGCCAAACAGGTAGAGCGGGTCTGCCATTTATATGGAGGGCTGGGATGCCCGCTCATAAGAGTCCATAGCATCGGGCGAAACCAAATTTTGTTCAGAGACGCAAAAGGAGGAGCTGCACTATGCAATGATAGATGGCGCCATGTACCCGACAAAATCAAAGGAAGAGCCTTGGAAAGAAGTAAAACTGGGCAGGTTGTTTAAAAAAAGTGACCTGTTGCCATTTTCTGAAAACAGTAATTTCATCACAAAATCAACCTATGTGGCCCATTTGGGCGAGGCAAAAGATCTTTTCCCAAAATTCGAATATGGGGTAGAGTCCTTGAAAAACCTCGTTTTTTTAAACGATGGAGGCCCTTGGATCTGGAAGTGGGTAGAGAGCAGTTTTCCAAATAGCGTTCAGATACTCGATTATTATCACGCAAAAGAGCATTTGTGCGAGTTTGCAAAAAACTATTTCAAAGAGGAAGAGCAAAGGAAAAAATGGGTAGAGTGGCAATGCGGGACCCTACTGGAAAGGACCCCAGAGGAAGCTGTTGAAGAAATAAGATCACTTCCCCACCAAGACAAGACATAGGACAGCAAAGAAAAATTGATAAATTATTATACGGCACACTTAAAACGGATGCAGTACAGATCATTCAAAGAACAGGGGTTTTTGATTGGCTCTGGAGCGATAGAATCAGCGCATAGGGTCTATCAACAAAGGTTTAAGCTGTCGGGACAGCATTGGACCAAAAGAGGGCTGCATGAAACTATCCAACTCAAATCAGCATATCAAAGCAAACGCTGGGATAAAGTCATGGTTATTGGCAAGAACGCGGCTTAAATGCAATTTGTCGTGCACCCGTCATAATTAGATACAGTTTTATAAAGAAAATATAAGTACATGACAAAAATTGAAAAATAAATGTTATATAAATAATTGTCAGCAGTTTAATAATCTCATGTGTTCCAGACCTGTCAGGTTTTAAAAACCTGACAGGTCTCAATTTCAGTGGGATTAGTACCATTTACAGAAGGTCAATCTAATTTTTTGTCATGTACTTAAAAATAAAATATATTTTGTTTCTCAGTAATGCTCGACCAGACATTTGAGAACTTCTATTAATTTTCAACTTAATATAAACCATATTTTACTAAATTTACCAAAACCCAAATGCCTTGGAAATCTTTAAAGACCTTTTAAAATTCACTGTTGTAGATGTTATAGATGTTTTTCTGGTAGCAATCCTACTCTACTACATTTACAAACTGGTAAAAGGCACGGTTGCCATCAATATATTTATTGGTATCATCATCATCTATTTGGTTTGGCGACTTACCAATTTCCTGAACATGGAACTGCTTTCGGGTATTTTTGGTGGTTTTATGAAAGTGGGGATTATTGCTTTGATCGTGGTGTTCCAACCAGAAATCCGGAAGTTTTTATTGATGGTGGGCTCTACAAATTTTGGGAAAAGAGGAAAACTTTTCAAAAAATTTAAATTTTTAAAAACCGAGACTACCGACGAAACGAATGTGGACGCAATTATGTCCGCTTGTATTAAAATGGCAAACTCAAATACAGGTGCATTGATTGTTTTTGAACGCAATAACAACTTGGATTTTTTAACCACCACGGGCGATGAAATGAATATAAAAGTAACGCAACCCATTATAGAAAGTATCTTTTTTAAAAACAGTCCGTTACACGATGGCGCCATTATAGTGAGCAATAATATTGTAAAAGCAACCCGTGTTATTTTGCCTTTAAATAACGATAAAGTAATTCCAAAACGTTTTGGTTTACGCCACAGGGCAGCCATTGGCGTTACCGAAAAAACCGATGCTTTAGCACTGGCGGTTAGTGAAGAAACAGGTCATATTTCCTATTTTAAGGATGGGGAATTTGTTGTTTTTGAAGATTTCGCACAGCTGAATTCAATGATCAAAGAAGATTTGGCTTAAACCACTTCCTCCTTTAAAAACTGTACTTCGTACAGGTTTTTATAATAGCCGTTTTCTTTCGTAAGAAGTTGGGCATGCGTACCTACCTCCACAATTTCGCCAGCATCCATCACCAATATTCTATCTGCTTTTTTAATGGTTGCCAATCGGTGGGCAATAACAATGGACGTTCTACCATTGGTCATTTTATCGGTCGCATTTTGAATGAGTTGTTCTGAATGGGAATCGACCGAAGAAGTCGCTTCATCCAACACCAAAATACTCGGATTGGTTACATACGCCCTTAAAAACGAAATCAATTGTCTTTGACCCGACGACAACATGACACCGCGTTCTTTCACGTTATAATGATAGCCCCCAGGTAAACTTACAATAAATTCGTGCACCCCAATTTCTGTGGCTGCCCGTGTTACTTCTGCTTCCGTGATTTCAGGATTATTTAAGGTAATATTATTTAAAATAGTGTTGGCAAACAAAAACACATCCTGCAAAACCACTGCAATTTGTGTACGTAAGGATGCCAAAGTAAACTGTTTTATATCCACCCCATCCATGGCAATAACGCCCTCCTTAATTTCATAAAAACGGTTCAACAAATTTATGATAGTCGATTTTCCTGCCCCTGTAGCCCCAACAATGGCAACCGTTTCGCCCGATTTCACTTCAAAGGAAACCCCTTTTAAAACATCTTCATCGTCCACATAATTAAAAAATACGTTTTTAAACGAAATATTGCCCTTAAAATTATCGGCTACCAAGGTACCTGTATCATCAATTTGCGAAGTGGTGTCCAGCACTTTAAATACACGGTTTGCGGCAACCATGCCCATTTGAAGGGTGTTAAAATTATCTGCCATTTGGCGCAACGGACGGAACAACATAGGAATGAACATAACGAACGCAATCAAATCGCCTTGTGAAACCTCGGTGCCTTTCATCACAACACTTAAACCACCGTACCACGCAATTAACCCAATGCTTACAGACGATACCAAATCGGCCAACGGAAAGAAAAGGGAATTGTACCAAACGGTTTTTAACCAGCCTTTTTTATGGCGTTCGTTTATATCAACAAAATTTTTATAATCAATGGTTTCACGGGTAAAAAGCTGTAAAATTTTCATGCCCGTCAAGCGCTCTTGCACAAAGGAATTTAGGTTGGACACTTCATTCCTAACTTCTTCAAAAGCCACTTTCATATACTTTTGAAAAATACGGGTAGCATACATTAATAAGGGCATCATAATAAATACAATTAAACTCAATCGCCAATTAATATAAACCATGACTCCAAAAACAACGATCATCGCCAATAAATCCCGGAAAATAGTGAACAGACCTTGCCCGAAAATATCGGCAATACGTTCCATATCGGTCACCGCTCTGGTTATTAGCACACCCACCGAGGAATTGTCGTAATATTTCATTTTAAAACTCAGTAAATGGTTGAACAGTTTTACACGCACATCCATCACTAAATTTTGTCCCAACCACGCCGCATAATATATAAAGGCAAGTTGGAAAACAGTTTGCAGAATTAAAACACCAAACATGATAACCACATAAAATAAAAAACTTTTTGGTTGCCTGACCGCAATACTATTATCGATGGCGTACTTGGTAATATAGGGTGTTGCCGTTGTTAGGATTGCCAATAGAATAACCAAAAAAAGCAGCCCGAAAAAGATACCTTTATAGGGTTTTATATATTGAAACAGACGTTTGAACAATACAACGTCAAAAAAATTATCTTTCTCTTTAGTCATTATATTTTTATATCGGTAGGATAGTCAATTTTTGTTAAATACAACCCATGTGCAGGCACTGAAAATCCTGCTTCATTCCTGTTTTTAGATATAATAATGGTGTGTAAATCCTCAATTTGTAATTTACCCAATCCTATTTGCAGCATCGTACCCACTATGGCGCGCACCATATTTCGTAAAAACCGATCAGCTTTTATTACAAAGTGCAGCTCATTATTATCAAAAAACCATTCTGCTTTCATAATATCGCAATGATACGTTTTTACATCGGTATTTACTTTTGAAAAGCATTGAAAATCTTTATACTGAAATAATATTTTTGAAGCTTCCTTCATTTTTTCAACATCTAAATCTTGCTTCACATAATACGCGTTATCAAAATTAAATACATTTTTTTGCAAGGTGATTCTATACAAATACGTTCTGCTCAAAGCATCAAAACGTGCATGGGCATCTGCTTTCACTTTAAAAACAGTATGAATGGCAATATCTTTTGGTAAAAAGGAATTGAGTTTAAAAACCAAATCAATATCTCCAAAATCAACTTCCGTATCAAAATGAGCGAACATTTGTTTTGCATGAACCCCGGTGTCGGTTCTACCAGCACCCATAATGGAAACGGGTTCCTTTAAAAGTAATGATAACGCGTTTTCAATAACTTCCTGCACAGATATTTGATTTGGCTGATTTTGCCAACCGTGATAGGCACCACCATTATAAGAAAGTTCTATAAAATATCGCAATTTGTTTTTATACTTTTGTTGAAAGAGCAAAGATAAGGAGATTTACGTCCCGATAACCATCGGGATTAGATTTACGATTAACAAAAGATACTGAAATAAATTCAGCATAAATGATAAAAATACTTTTACTTTCTGATACGCATAGCTATATAGACGATGACATTTTAAAATATGTTAAACAAGCCGATGAAGTTTGGCACGCGGGCGATATTGGCGATTTAAAAGTAAGTGATGCCATTAAACAATTAAAAACCTTGCGGGCTGTTTACGGGAATATAGACGATGCAAAAATGAGGGGTGAATTCCCTGAAAACAATCGGTTTATGTGTGAAAATGTTGATGTTTGGATGACTCACATCGGAGGTTATCCAGGTGCATATAATATGGGAATACGGGAAGAAATAAGAACCAACCCACCAAAACTCTTCATTTGCGGGCATTCACATATTTTAAAAGTAATGCCCGATAAAAAGTTGGATTTGTTGCACATGAACCCGGGAGCAGTTGGGAAACACGGGTTTCATAAAGTACGGACTATGCTCCGTTTTACTATTGAGGGCAGTAAAATTGATAATTTGGAGGTGATTGAGTTTGAGAAACGTTAAAAAAAGCCTTTCCTAAAAGCCCATCCCTAGCCCTTCCCAAAAGGAAGGGAACACTCGAATCTAAAAGGAATTAAAATGATGAACTAGTAATATTTTGGGTGTTGTGATTTGCGTTAGGGATTACTCATAGTTGTAATTTTTAAATTTTGGAAATCGTGAATGCTTCGCATTTGGAGCGATATCCTTTTTAAACATGGACAAAACAAATTTTGGAGGAACTGAAATTTGACAGATAGCCACGTCGCTCACTCCTCGCTAGGACGTTTTAAAAAGATTTAGCGTAAAGCCCGACCCTTGTGGTAACGCCCAAATAACTATGTAAAAATCCGTAACAGTTTCCCTCCTTTGGAGGGATTAAGGGAGGAATTAAAAAACCCAAAATTTTCATTCTGGGTTTTAACGCACTAATACTACTAAGATGTTAGGTTTATCGCAATCGATCTACAGATTTTACAAGTTCTTCGTCCTTTTTGATGGCCTTATTGGCCAAAGCCAATAACACGATAGAAACAATAGGAAGAAGCATCCCAATACCTTTCTCAGAAACCGCCGTCTCTCCAGATACATTTAGAGATTGATACACAAAAAATCCTAGTAAAATAAAGTTTAATATGATGTTAAGTCGCCCCAACATAAATTGGGACTTCCTATTTTTATACTTAAATATGGTTAGTATCGATAATAATGCCGACCCAAGAAACAGCCCTAAATACAGCAAATTATCTTTGGCATACACTACCACCTCGCCATCGGTAACCCATAAATGCAAAACAAATATTAACCCAGCAGATACGATTGCTGCGATTAAAAGGTAAACCGTTTGGATGCGCTGTAACATATAAATACAAAATACTAGATGGCAAAAATAATAGTTTCTTTTGTAAAATAAATGCAAAAAATTAAAATAAAGTTGTATAATTGCAGTAATAATTCTCAACAACCACACGTAGAGGTTGTTAATTCTTCAGAATAAAATTCAATTTTTTTTCAGAACAACTCAAATTTATATTCAAAATACATTTTATCTTAAACATCAATGTTTGAAATTTCACAATTAACCCAAAAGAAGCTCTCTGAGTTACAAGAGATTGCTCAAAAACTGAACGTCCCAAAGTATCGTTCCTTAAAAAAATCCGATCTAGTTTACCAAATACTCGATCAACAGGCTGCCAACCCAAAAGCGGTAGCCACCGTTACAGAACCTACACCACAACCTACCACCGTTAATGCTCCAGAAAAAAAGGAAGTTAAAAAACCTAGGCAACGTGTTGTAAAACCTGTAAAAAATACGCCTGTAAAAAAAGAAAATAAAGCGGTAGTTGAAAATACCGCAACGCCTTTAGAAAATAAAGAGATAGCACCTCAAGAGACCAAAGAAGCGGAAAAGACCACTAGCACGCCAAAACCTAGAGCTCAAAATGAGCGCACCAACGACAAACAACAAAAACCACCACATCAAAAAAGAGAGCAGAATCAAAATCAGCCTCAAAAAAATTCAAACCAACATAAAAACCAAAAAAACGGGAATGTGAATGTAGATGCAGGAAATAAAGATACCAGAAACCGTTATCGTGAACCCGATTTTGAATTTGATGCCATTATTGAAAGTGAAGGTGTTTTAGATGTGATGCAAGATGGCTATGGTTTTTTACGTTCATCGGATTATAATTATTTATCGTCTCCGGATGATATTTATGTATCGCAATCACAAATCAGATTGTTTGGTTTAAAGAAAGGCGATACCGTTTTAGGAAACGTAAGACCACCAAAGGAAGGTGAAAAATATTTCCCATTAATAAAAGTGATACGGATTAACGGTCAGAAACCCGAGGTTGTAAGGGACCGCGTGTCTTTCGAGCATTTAACGCCGTTGTTCCCTAAAGAAAAATTCAATTTAGCTGAAAAACAAAGTACCATTTCCACACGGATCATGGACTTGTTTTCGCCTATTGGAAAAGGACAACGTGGTATGATCGTTTCGCAACCAAAAACGGGCAAAACCATGTTGCTTAAAGATGTTGCCAACGCTATTGCCGCCAACCATCCCGAAGTTTATTTAATGATTTTATTGATTGATGAACGACCGGAAGAGGTGACCGATATGCAACGTAATGTACGTGGGGAAGTGATATCCTCCACCTTTGATAAAGAAGCTCACGAGCATGTAAAAATTGCCGATATCGTTCTTGAAAAAGCAAAACGTTTGGTAGAATGTGGACACGATGTCGTAATTCTTTTAGATTCCATCACCCGTTTGGCGAGAGCTTACAACACGGTGCAACCAGCATCAGGCAAAATATTGAGTGGCGGTGTGGATGCCAATGCGTTGCACAAACCAAAACGCTTTTTTGGTGCTGCCCGTAATATAGAAAATGGTGGTTCGTTGACCATTATTGCTACGGCTCTTACCGAAACAGGTTCTAAAATGGACGAGGTTATTTTTGAGGAATTTAAAGGTACCGGTAATATGGAGCTTCAGTTGGATAGAAAAATATCTAACCGTCGTATTTTCCCTGCTATCGATTTAACGTCTTCAAGCACCCGTCGCGACGATTTATTGTTAGACGAAAACACCATTCAACGTATGTGGGTGATGCGCAAATACCTTGCGGATATGAACCCTGTTGAAGCGATGGAATTCATCAACGAGCGTTTTAAACAAACCCGAAATAACGAAGAATTTTTAATATCCATGAATGGATAGCAATTAAATTCCAACAAAAAATAAATTCCAAATTCCAACAGTGTTTCGCGGAATTAAAATTTTTGTTCCCGTGTGAAGACGGAAAATCTAACTAAACATTAAACTAAACCAAAAAGCCTTAACAAAATTTCTGTTAAGGCTTTTTAATTATGCTCAATTTGTTTCAATATTAGGGCGTTACCCCGATCCCGATAACTATCGGGAGGGGTCGCGCTTTACGCTGTATCTTTTTCTCGTTCCTCAAAAAAGGATGCCGCTTCAATCGCTAACGCACATCCAGTTTCAATCCAAATTCTATTACTAAATAAGATGGATTGCATTGTTTTCATCTCCTCCAAAGTCTTATTTTGACCTTTTAGGCATTTGATTCAAAAAAAAAACCTTGCAGGTTAAAACCGAAATTTAGAAACAAAAAAAGACTGCTTTAAAGGCAGTCTTTTTTGTAATCAATCCGAAAAAATAATTTCTTTTAGTTAAAAATTATTCAAAAGATCTCTATACTCCTTTAGGTCAGATATATTTATTTTATTGTTTAGGTTCTTTATAAGCGCTATTAAATATTTTAAGCTTTCAACAGGTTCATTTTCAGTTTCAACTTCTTCATCATCTTCTTCATCAACAAGCATAGGGATTAAAAATGAGTTATTTTCTTCAATATGCTCACAAGTAAGCCTAAGAACTTTCACTACCAGTGGAATTTGCTCTTCCAAGGCATAAGTTCTCAATTGTTTAATGTCGTCAATCAATGTATCTGTATTAATGCCTTTTTTATCAAGGTTATTCAGAATTTTATCTATTAATTTAATTGCTGCTTTATTTTCCAAAAGTTTAAGTTTATGTGAATATTTAAGTTGTTATAATTTTTAAAATGACTTCTTTTAAGATGAAATAGTTTTGGTTTGCTAGGATTTTGCAAATTTACTTTAAACCATTCTAAAAACAGGGTTTCAATATAAAAAAGACAAAAAAAAACCTCTCGGTTGTGAGAAGCTTTTAAATTTTATCATGGAAATGGCATTTTAAAGCGCAGCAACATGCTTAGCTAAACCAGATTTAAGGTTAGCTGCTTTGTTAAAATGAATAACATTTTTCTTTGCCAATCTATCCAACATGGAAACTACAGAAGGGAATAACGCTTCAGCTTCTTTTTTATCAGTTAACTCACGTAGTTTTTTAATAGCATTACGTGTTGTTTTATGCTGATACTTGTTAACCAAACGTTTCGATTCGTTACTTCTAATTCTTTTTAGTGCTGACTTGTGATTTGCCATTTTTTACTTTTTATTTTTTTAAAAATTGTAGCCCGTAGGGGAGTCGAACCCCTCTTACCAGGATGAAAACCTGGCGTCCTAGCCGATAGACGAACGGGCCATTGTTTTTTTGAGTGTGCAAATAATTTAAACTTGCAATAGTTTCAAACAACTTACAACGTTTCCATTGCGGATGCAAAAATACAACTATTTTTAAATGTCGCAATAGTTGCGTAAACTTTTTTTTAAAAAAAATATTTAGTACGCTTTTGCGAACAAAACCCTGCTTTTTGAAGGTTTCCCGGAGTACACGCAAACGCCATCCTCTGCCTTCATTTCCAAAGGAATGCATCGAATGGTTGCTTTGGTCAATTCTTTAATGGTCTCTTCTGTTTCATTGGTACCATCCCAATGCGCCGAGATAAATCCGGTTTTACTGTTTAAAACCTCTTTAAATTCTTCAAAAGTGTTCACTTCTGTAATGTGGGAATCTCTAAAATCCAATGCTTTTTTAAATAAGGTCTCTTGAATTTCTTTTAGCAAAACCTCAACTTTCGCAGTCAAATCAATTAAAGGAACAATATCTTTTGTTAAGGTGTCTCTTCTGGCCAACTCCACGGTGCCGTTTTCTAAATCTTTTGGGCCAATGGCAATTCGCAATGGTACGCCTTGCAGTTCGTGCTGTGCAAATTTAGCTCCGGGGCGTTGCGTATCTCTATTATCGTATTTTACGGTAATGCCTTTTGCTCTTAAATCACTTAAAATAGTATTGGCGACTTCGGAAACCGCATCAAATTCTTCTTCACTCTTATATATAGGAACAATAACCACTTGGTTGGGCGCTAAACTTGGCGGCAATACCAATCCGTTGTCATCGCTGTGCGTCATAATCAACGCACCCATTAATCGTGTTGAAACACCCCAAGAAGTTGCCCACACATAATCTTGTTTTCCTTCCTTGTTAGCAAACTTAACATCAAAAGCTTTAGCGAAATTCTGACCTAAAAAGTGAGATGTACCAGCTTGCAACGCTTTTCCATCTTGCATTAATGCTTCAATACAAAAAGTTTCATCAGCTCCAGCAAAACGCTCACTTTCGGTTTTAATACCTTGAATTACAGGAATCGCCATGAAATTTTCAGCAAACGTAGCATATACGTTATTCATTAATTTCGCTTCCATGATGGCTTCGTCTTTAGTAGCGTGGGCGGTGTGCCCTTCTTGCCATAAAAATTCCGCAGTGCGCAGAAACAAACGGGTACGCATTTCCCAACGCACCACATTACACCATTGATTTATTAATATAGGTAAGTCTCTATACGATTGAATCCAATTTCTATAGGTGTTCCAAATAATGGCTTCACTTGTTGGGCGTACTATTAACTCCTCCTCTAATTTCGCATCGGGATCTACACGCAGTTTACCCGGTCTGTCCGGGTCGCCCTGCAATCGGTAATGTGTTACAATGGCACATTCCTTTGCGAATCCTTCAGCGTTTTTTTCTTCCGCTTCAAACAAACTTTTAGGTACAAATAAGGGGAAATAGGCATTTTGATGCCCGGTTTCCTTAAACATTTTATCCAATTCCGCTTGCATTTTTTCCCAAATAGCGTATCCGTAAGGTTTGATGACCATACAACCACGAACCGCCGAATTCTCCGCTAGGTCTGCCTTAACAACCAATTCGTTATACCATTTAGAATAATCTTCTGCCCTACTAGTAAGTTTTTTACCCATATATATGTTTTGGCACAAATATTGCGACTATGTTAAATATAAAAATAGTTCAGCAAAACTAACTATTTTTGTTATGTTCAACAATAAAAATCAAGAGATATGCAATTAAAAACCTACTTAATAGAAAAAATGCCATACTTAGCTATTTTTAGCTTAGTACTTGGCTTAACCTCATGTGGTTCATATCAATATGTTGGCGTGGAGAATGATGGCATTTATGGAGACACGCCAAGAACCGTTCAGTATGGAGATGCTGTGGTGGAAGTGCCTAACAAATCAAATAGTAATTATTACAAAAATTACTTTAAGAATAAATCCATGGAAACCCAATTAATGCTGTCTGGGAACGAAATTTTTACAGATATAGATGGCTATGAAAGCAATAACTATGCTGAAAATGATACCAATAATGATTATCAAGGCTATGCGGGATGGGGTCAAAACAGTAATGGTGTAACTATTAACTATATTAACAATGGTTGGAATGACCCATTTTTATACGGCTGGGGATGGAACAACTGGGGTTGGAACAGAGGATTCTATGATCCATTTTGGGGCGGTGGATTTTACGGCGGTGGATTTTATGGAGGCGGATTTTACGGTGGTGGATATTATGGCGGTGGATATTATGGCGGTGGTTATCACGGGGGTGGATATTACGGCCTTGGATATTATGGCGGTGGATATTATGGTGGCTTGGGTTATAACAATTATTATGGTAATGGCGGGTATTATTCAGGAAGAAATGTTTCTTACAGCGCAAGCCGAAGGGGAAGTAATTATGCTACCGGCGCAAGAAGCTACACGGGTAATAACGTAAGCACTTCACGACGTAGTAGTACTGTGAATAATAACAATACTTCTCTCTCTAAATACAATACGTCTAGACGAGGAAGTGTTAATAGCTCGTCTCCTTCCACATACAATACCGGCAGAACGTACAGCTCTAATGGTGCTTCCAATGGAACGCGTGTTTATTCCGACACCCAAAGAAGATCAAGCACATATAGCAGTACGCCTTCAACGAATTCTACAACAAGGGCATCATCTTCAACAGTAAGAAGAAGTTCTGGCAGTGTTTATTCCCCTTCAACATCCAGAAGTAGCAATAATTCTTCCAGCACGTATTCTAGATCCTCGTCAAACAACTCTAACTATACACCTAGCAGAAGCTCCAGTTCGTCTAGTTCTGGGTCGTTTTCCAGATCTTCTTCATCAGGTAGCAGTGGCAGGAGTAGTTCAGGATCTTCAAGCGGAGGAAGAAGACGCTAGTAAAACATTTAATAAAGAAAACACTATGAAACATCCATGCTTAAACCTGTGTCACAAACCAAAAAAAGACTGTATGGGTGTTACATCTTACCTATAAAAAACAATAAATACAAACAGATGAAAAAGTTAAACCTACTTTTTATAGGCATACTCACTATGTCTACATTAAACGCACAAGATATAAGTGATGCATTGCGCTATTCGCAAAACGAAATTCAAGGAACCGCTCGATTCCGGGCCTTGAGTGGTGCTTTTGGCGCCCTGGGTGGCGATATGAGCGCCGTTAGCTTAAACCCTGCTGGATCTGCCGTTTTTAGCCAAAGCCATGCCTCTTTCTCTGTATCAAATGTGGATGCTTCAAACAATTCCCAATATTTTAATGGATTGAACAGCGGTAGCAACTCTAATTTTGATATCAATCAAGGTGGTGCTTCCTTTGTGTTTGCTAACAGAAGTAATTCGCCTTGGAAAAAATTCACTATTGGGGTAGCTTACGATAGAACCAATAATTATGATAATACTTGGAATGCTGTTGGCGTTAATACAAACAATAAATCCATTGACCTGTATTTTTTAAATTATGCAGACGGAAAAAGGCTTGATCAGATTTCTGCTTTACCAGACGAATCCTTAAGCGATGCCTACTCAGATATAGGGAACGTTTACGGTTTTGCAAATCAACAAGCATTCTTAGGCTTTGAGTCGTTTATTTTGGAACCAGATGCTGATGATGACGCCAACACCACCTATTTTTCAAATTTAGCAAACGGCACTTTCAATCAAAACTATTCTTATGCATCCAGAGGCTACAATGGTAAAATAACCTTTAACATGGCTGCCCAGTATGATGAAAATTTATATGTAGGTTTGAATTTAAATTCCCATTTTATTGATTTTAGTCGTTCTACTTTATTGTTTGAACGCAACAATAATGGCATTCCTAATAGCGGGGAATTTCTTATTAGAGATATTGAATTTGAAAACAATCTATCGACTACCGCAGGCGGGTTTTCATTTCAATTGGGAGGGATAATTAAATTAAGTCCTGAATTTAGGTTGGGTGTTACTTACGACTCGCCTATATGGTACACCATTAAAGAAGAGGCTTCACAATATATTTCAACAGTAAGGGAATATGATACTGGCAACAAAGAAACTCAAGTAATTAACCCGCAAAATGTTAATGTTTACCCACAATACAAATTGCAAACCCCTTCAAGAATATCAGGAAGTTTGGCTTATATATTTGGCACACAAGGCCTATTGAGTTTTGATTATTCCAGAAAAGATTACAGTACCACTAAATTCAAACCGACTTCGGATGCCTTTTTTGCTGACCAAAACGCCATAATTAGTGATGTTTTAACCGATGCTTCCACGTACAGACTTGGAGGCGAATATAAAGTAAAACAATTCAGTTTTAGAGGCGGTTACCGTTTTGAGGAAAGCCCATATAAAGATGGCGTTACGGTAGGCGATTTAAGTGGTTACTCTTTAGGTTTAGGTTACAATTTTGGGAACACCAAATTGGACGTTACTTTCGACCAAGCGAAACGCACCAACGAAACCCCATTGTACAACGTAGGTTTAACGGATGCTGCCATCATTGACAGAACAAATTCCAATGTAACGCTGTCTTTGAGTTTTAACATATAGAACCTAACTTCTATATTTTAAAAGCTTGAACCTAAAAATTCAGGCTTTTTGCGTATTAAGCATTCTTATGTAAGATGGAAGTTTAAAAATCGTAAATCAAATATCGAAAATCGTAAATCAAAAACGTATCTTTGCAGACCAAAATCGTGAAATAGTTGATAGATGAAATGACCCAAAGTTATAATTGGTGAATGGAAACTAATCTCTAAAAACAATTATAATTGGCAGATGAAAATTGAAAATAACATAGAAGAATTTGAATCTTTAGGAGACGACCATATTGGGGCATCGTCCGATACACCCATACGCCATGATGCTTTTAAGCTTTCAAATGAAGAAAAAATAGACATTATTAAGGATGATGTGCGCCACATTATGGAAACATTGGGTCTTGATTTATCGGATGACAGTTTAAATGGTACACCAAACCGGGTTGCTAAAATGTTTGTTAAAGAAATTTTTGGCGGACTCGATCCTAATAGAAAACCAAGTGCTTCCACCTTCGAGAACAAATATAAATATGGTGAAATGCTGGTTGAAAAAAACATTACGGTTTACTCCACCTGCGAGCATCATTTATTACCTATTGTAGGGAAAGCCCATATTGCTTACATTTCCAGTGGCTCTGTGGTTGGGTTATCAAAAATGAACCGTATTGTGGATTATTATGCAAAACGGCCACAAGTACAAGAGCGTTTAACCATTCAAATTGTGAAAGAACTTCAGGAGGTTTTAAAAACCGAAGATGTAGCTTGTATAATTGATGCCAAACATTTATGTGTAAATTCCAGAGGGATAAGAGATGTGGATAGCAGCACCGTAACCTCTGAATTTGGAGGAAAATTTAAAGAAGTAACTGTCCGCAGGGAATTTTTAGATTACATTAAACTTGAAACGAAATTTTAAATGTTTGTTGTTTGGCGGGTTGTGAATTACATTTTTACTTTGTGATTTTCGTGTCTTCTTTGTGAAACTTTGTGTAATAGCTATACCACAAAGAAGCACAAAGAAAACACAAAGCTACTCAAAGAATTTACAGTTTTTAAATAATACCAACTGAAATTTAATTGAGCCAATTAATTACTAAAAAAATAGATAACCAACAAAATCAACACATTAAGAAAGCATTTCCTAAACTCCTAAACACCAAACGTCTCAACAAATTACGCATGCAGTTATACCAACAACACCAAATAAAAATATACAATTCGCTTTCAGGCACCAAAGAAATCTTCAATACTATTGACGAAGGGTATGTGGGCATGTATGTTTGCGGCCCCACCGTTTATAGCAATGTGCATTTAGGAAACGTAAGAACGTTTATGTCTTTCGATGTTATTTTTCGCTACTTAAAGCATTTAGGCTACAAAATACGCTACGTTAGAAACATTACCGATGCCGGCCATTTGGAAAATGATGCCGATGCTGGCGAAGACCGTATAGCAAAAAAAGCGCGTTTAGAGCAAATTGAACCTATGGAAGTGGTGCAACGCTACACCGTAGATTTTCACAATATATTAAACACCTTCAACTTTTTACCGCCGAGTATTGAACCTACCGCAACTGGGCATATCATTGAACAAATTGAACTTATTAAAACCATTTTAGAAAATGGTTTTGCGTATATTGTAAATGGCTCGGTTTATTTTGATGTGCATAAGTTTAACGAAACCCATGATTACGGAAAACTGAGCAAACGCAAATTGGAAGATTTAATCCATAACACCCGTGAATTGGAAGGACAAAGCGATAAAAAAAATCCACAGGATTTTGCACTTTGGAAAAAGGCTGAACCGCAACATATTATGCGTTGGCCTTCGCCTTGGAGCGATGGTTTCCCAGGTTGGCATTTAGAATGTACCGCCATGAGCACCAAATACTTGGGCGAACATTTTGACATACACGGTGGCGGGATGGATTTGAAATTCCCGCATCATGAATGTGAAATTGCCCAGAACGAAGCGGCAAAAGGTCAAGCACCCGTAAATTATTGGATGCATGCCAATATGCTGATTATGAACGGAAAGAAGATGGCAAAATCCACTGGTAATTTTATTTTACCGGGTGAGATTTTTACGGGCGAAAATCCAAACATAACCAAAGCATTTTCACCGAGTGTGGCGCGCTTTTTTATGCTTCAAGCGCATTATAGAAGTGTTCTGGATTTTACCAATGATGGTTTATTGGCAAGCGAAAAAGGATTTTACAGATTGATGGATGCGATAAACGTTTTAGATGAATTAAAAGTTTCTACCTCGTCTTCAATCGATATCAATGCATGGAAACAGACCTGTTATGAAGCCATGAACGATGATTTTAATTCACCTATTTTAATCGCTAATTTATTTGAAGCCGTTAAATATACCAACCAAATTAAAGATGGATATGAAACCGTAACTGAAGAAGATTTATCAATTTTAAAAACCACTTTAAACGCTTTTATTTTTGATATTTTAGGACTTGAGAATGTAACCAAATCAGACTCTGGAACCGATAAACTATCGGGTGCTGTCTCTGTTTTGATTAAGTTAAGACAAGAAGCCAGAGCCAATAAAGACTTTGCTATGTCCGATAAAATACGTGATGAATTGGCAGAAGTTGGTATTCAGCTTAAAGATGGAAAAGAAGGAACATCGTTTAGCCTCTCCTAAATCCTCTCCAAAGGAGAGGACTTTTAGCAACTTATGAAAAAGTTACTCATTGCTCCGTTTCTATTATTGATAAAAGTTTACCAAACACTTATATCGCCTTTAACGCCTGCAACTTGCAGATACCAACCAACCTGTTCGCATTACACTAAAGAAGCATTACAAAAACACGGTTTATTTAAAGGTGGATGGTTGGCCATAAAACGTATTTTTAGTTGCCATCCTTGGGGTGGGTCTGGTTATGACCCAGTGCCTTAAATTAATGGTTTATAATTTATGCATTTGTTATAATAAAAACTTAGATTAAACTTAAAAAAACGATATACCAAAACCACTATTATCCATTAATATCTATAATAGTTTATTGAATGATTAACCCAAAATAATTTTTTTTTTTTGCTTACTTTTATGTCCATTACATTCTAATAAATATATTTGAATTAAATTTTACAATGAAACCACCCAACATAAGAATTAAAACTAAAGGATTCCGAGCAGTAAATCAAGCTGATTTAATCATTGATGGAATAACATTAGTTGCTGGTGAAAATGGATGTGGTAAAAGTTCAATATCTAAATTATTGTATTTTCTTTTTAAAACTGTATCTAATTATGACCTTTTAGTTAAGAAAAAATTATTTTCAAGTTTACAAGATATTCTTCGTTTTTTAGATATTGTTCAACA
>NZ_JBFVFE010000073.1:0-17201 GCF_052728615.1 Mariniflexile sp.
ACCCTTCCGTCCTGCGGACACCTTCCCTTGAAAAAAGGGAAGGAATTGTGTAGAGGTTCCATTTGGATTTTTAGTTCAATTATTTTACTACTTATGATGCTCCCCTATTCTTTTCATTTGAAAGAGAAGGAATCATTTGAATTTTATTTAAAAATATCAATACATTCCCGATTTTTAACTCTCCTCCTTTTTTCAAGGAGGAGTGGATTTGGTTTCCACTAAAAGGAAACCAAAGACGAGGTGGTTTTTTCATAAAATAAGAAAGAAAAATTTTATTTGAAGCATTCCTTTTAAATTTAATTCATATTTTTTTATCCTTTACCCTTCCGTCCTGCGGACACCTTCCCTTGAAAAAAGGGAAGGAATTGTGTAGAGGTTCCATTTGGATTTTTAGTTCGATTATTTTACTACTTATGATGCTCCCCTATTCTTTTCATTTGAAAGAGAAGGAATCATTTGAATTTTATTTAAAAATATCAATACATTCCCGATTTTTAACTCTCCTCCTTTTTTCAAGGAGGAGTGGATTTGGTTTCCACTAAAAGGAAACCAAAGACGAGGTGGTTTTTTCATAAAATAAGACGAGGTGATTCTTTTTTACTTCTCAACCGTAACCCATTCCCCCTTAGTTCGTACCAAATACTCATTATCATACATCGCTTCTGCTTGAATGCCCGGTAAATAATAAGTTCCTAAGTAGGAGGCATTCAACATCACATTAAAGGTTTTGGTGCTGTATTTTCCTTTTTCGGGCAACTCGAAATAGAAGTTTACGCGGTCGTCTCTAATATCGGTATATCGTGCTTGACTTGTGGTAGCTTCTCCAAAGTCTGTAAAACGGGTGTTTACAATGTCCCATCCCGAAGGGAAAATTTCGGTCAATGCCACGTTTTGCACAGATTCATTTTTCAAATTACTAACGCTAACGGTTGCCACAAAATCTTGTCCTTGTTGCAATTTTGACACATCGATTTTATTGCCTTTTAAATCTTTGTACGCCACAGAAACACTCAATCCACGTTGTTCTGCAATTTCTTCACCTAACGGAAGTTTTCCAGAGTTCAAAATGCGGACATACACCACATTATCTTTATTGTTTTTTATGGACATCGTGTTTGCGTCTTCCATTACTTTCAAGTCGCGTTGCGCAATGGCACTTTTAGAATTGATGGTTTCCGTTTTTCCGTTAATGGTGTAACTGATATTTAATGTTTTTCCGCCGTTGGCGTTTACCATTTTTGCCATGGCGAGCAAACTATAAGCGGTGGTTTGTGTACTCATCCAACGGTTGCTCGATAAATCTTTTGCAATGTATTGCGCCAACTCCCTTGTTTTGGGGTTTTTGGTGAGTACCATAGTTTCTAAAGCCATCGCACGATTTCTATCTACCGAACCATACGTGTAATAATTGTATTTTGGCGGCAAGAAATTAATATTCGCCGTTTTTGAAATACTGGCACTCGCTTCTTTCTGACCAGCCAACGCATACGCTGCAGCCAAACGCCACTTGGCTTCGTTGGAAATTTCACTAAACTCCCGCAGACGGTTCATGGCAGCTAAATCCGGACTTCCCGCAAGTGCCAATGTATATAATCGGTATGCTTGTGCTAAATCCGGATTATAGGTTCTATAACTTGGACGCCAATCTCTAGCCGCTTGTTTTTGGTATTTTAACCAATTGTTTTTAAAGGTTAATGGCAGCACATAGCCTTTTTTCTCGGCCTCCATCATAAAATGCCCTGCATAACTGGTGCCCCAATCATCGGCAGTAGGTTCTCCTGCCCAATAACTTAAACCGCCATTTGGTTGTTGAAAATGCCCTAACTGAATGATGCCATTTTTAATATTGCTTTCAATGGCTTGCTTTTTATCATAGGTTAAATCAAAAATATCGGTTAAGAATAATTGCGGAAACACGCTCGATGTGGTTTGTTCTACACATCCATGTGGATATTGGATTAAGTATTGCAAACGACGTGAAAAATCCATGGGAGGCATGGTTGAAAACTCAACGGTTGCGGAATTTGTTCCAATTTCTCCAAATGTTGAAAAATCCAGATTTTCGGAGGCGTTGGCTTCCATGGTTTTGTCAATAGGAATAGACGTTATCGGGTTCGGATTGAAAACATCCAAGGCCACTCTATAAGTTGATTTTTCGCCGTTACCCGTCGCAATCACTTCAATGGTGCTAATGCCTTTTGCTTTACTAACATCCAATTCAAAATACGCCATTTGTTCGTCTGGTCTCGCAAATGATAAATTCTTCGTTTTTTCTCCAACTACATAAATGCCATTGCTCAATTTGAGGCTGATGTTCACGTTTTTCACTTTAGATTCCATAGCAAAAACGGTAACGGGAAGGGTTACTTTTTCTCCTGGACTTAATTTCCGCGGAAGCGTAGCCAATACCATCAAAGGTTTTTTAACTTCTACCGATTTGTCGGTGCTTCCATACGCTTTGGTGGTAGGGTTTCCAGCAACCACCATGGTTCGCACCGCACCAATATAATTCGGAAGCTTTATTTTATGTGTTTTGCTTTCGCCAGCTTTTAATGAGAAAGGGCCTAAATAGATAACCACAGGTTTAAATCTATTTGCTTTTTTGTTTTTTCCTGCAGCAGCACTTCCGTCGCCGCCAATAGCAAATACTTGGTCGATACTGCCACTGTATGCGCCAATAACGTCATCAAAAACATCCCAGGTTTTTACACCCAAAGCTTCACGTGCATAAAATTCGTCCCAAGCATTTGGCGTTTTAAAACGGGTTAAATCGAGCAAGCCTTCCTCAACAACAGCCAAGGTATAAGTCATCGCTTTTCTGTTTTTCTCTGAAACTTGTACTTGAAATTCCTGTTCGGGTTGTAATGTGTTGTGCATTTTTAGCTGAGGTTCCAATTTGGTTGATGGATCTTCAACCATAATAGGAATGACTCCGTACAATCGAATCGGCAAATCGTTGGCAGTTATGGCATGTGGTTGCAATAACGAAATATTGATAAACACATTGGGTGCCATTTCAGAAGTGATAGGAATTTCAACCGTAGTTTCGCCTTGTTTGGTTTTTGTCCATTTATAACTTAAAACCTCGGTGCCATTTTCAATGCTAACCAACGCACGACCTTCGCTACCCGATTGGAACTTTATTTTTGCCGTTTCACCCACATTGTAGTTTTCTTTATCTGCGGAAAACACCAACATTTTAGCAGCTTCTTTATCGCCAGCAGGGGTGTACCAGTTTTTATAAAAATAGGCGGTTTGTCCTGTGGCATGACCACTTATTGGATCAACCACTCGTATCAAATAGCGACCGCGTTGGTTATCTGGAATGTTTATTTTGAAATTTGATTTCCCATTCGCATCAGTGTTGATTTTGGTGTTTAAAAACGGTTTGTGGTAGGAACTGGACACGTAACTTGATAGGTTATCATAAGACGAATTCCACCACCAACGCCATTCCACTTTATAAACTTTCACTTCCAACTTATCACGTTTTAATGGTTTTCCGTTGGCATCCACCACAACCACATCAAACGTTTGGTTTTCATCCGTAAAAAATGAGCCATACGCATTTCCTTCAGGAGCGCGCAAGCCGATAAACGACTCGTAGGGCGTATATTGCTTGGTAAACGCATCCATGGAAAAGTCCCCGCCATTTTCAAAAGCACGCACCAAAAATTGAACATTCAACATGCCTGGGGCATTTTTGCCGATTTCCAGTTTTTTACTGATTTTTGCCAAACCATCAGCATCCACCGAACCTTCAAAAACATTGATTTCTTCGGTATTGAATTCCCTTGTTGGGTCATTAAAAATATAATCTTTATAATTTTTGAACGATGTGGTAGTACTACTGAATTTCGCCTTGATTTCTGCTTTTAAATTTTTTCCGGGTGCGCCATGAAGCCATTTTATATCCAACGTACCATTTAAAGGTTCTTTACTGGTGAGAATCTCGTTTTCAAAATCCACTTTAATTTTTAAGCGATTGGGTTTAACGGTCTCAATTTTTAAACCTTTATAAAACGATGCGCCACCAACCGAAACTTTGGCATTATAGTTTCCTGTTTTATCTTCGGAAGAAGTTGTAACTGTAAATTTGTAAAAGTTATTTAAGTGGTTTGAGGTTACGTTTTTATAAACCAATTTCCCGTTGGGGTCGGTAATTTCCATTTTAACAGGATGTCCTTTTGGTAAGGGATTCGTAAAATCGTTCAGGATAAAAGTCAAATGAAGCGTATCTCCCGGTCGCCAAACACCACGCTCGCCATAAATGTAGCCTTTAAGTCCGCGTTGTAAACTATTACCCGACACATCAAATTTACTTAACGATAGCGAGTTGCCATCAGCCAGTTTTATATATGTTGTGTTTTTTCCTTTTGAAACAATGGCAAACGCTGCATTTTTGTTCAGATCTACCTGCGTTAAACCTTCGTTGTCTGTTTGTGCTTTGGCAATTTCCTGTTGTTGGAAATTATAGAGTTTTACAGTCGCATTAGCTTCTGGATTGGTGGTTAAAATATTGGTAACCGCAAAATAATACGAGTTATTGCTGCCCTGTTTTACAATAACGCCCAAATTGGACGCCAATAGGTTTTGTGCCACTATTTTAGAGTCGTTGTAATACGCATCGTGGCAGGGGTTATTCTCTTCGCGCCATTTGTAGTTATAGTCTTTATAACTGTAACTTAGGTTGTCCCAATAGGCTTCTTCGCGCAATTCTTCTTCTTCGGGCGTGCTTTCTGTTTGATTGCTTTCGGAGTATTCTTCTTCGTAATACTCGTCATAATCATCATTTTCAGTAGTAGTTACGGTAGCATTGGCATCACAATTATATAAAGAATAAGTTTTGTTAAAACTCAGTTCCACCCGATAAATAGCACCTGGATCGGCATTAAAAAATTTGGATAAATCGATGCTGTAGGCTTTCCATTTCCCCGTGTTTTCGGCAGCGGTTTGTAGTTGAATGGTCTGTTTTGCAATGCGACGACCCACTTGCCTTATGGAATAAGATTCGTTATTGTTTAAATCGTTATCCTGTAAAAACTGAAGCACATTATCTTGGAAAATCTTAATGATTCTCACTTCCACCGCTTTTAAATTTACGGCTTCAAAATTGAATTTTAATTCTTGTGAATTTGGTAAAATACTGCCGTTACCAATCAAGCGCACTTCTGGTTTTAAATCTTCAAAAGCAATAATTTCAGAAAATGGTTTTTTAAGTTTGAAACCATCGGTATTTGTAATGCCTTGGAACACATCCACCTGGATATTCCCAACCAATCTGGATTCCGGATACACTTTCAACACATTCCCATCCACCACATATTTAGGGTTTTTCACCGTTTGAAGCGCTACCAATCCATCAAAGTTTTGTTGCTTTTTTAAGGGATCGGAAAAGTTGAGGGACAGATATTGTTCAGGCGCTTGAACAACATCAACCTTCACAATGGTAAAATTGTTGATTCCAGGAATAAATACGTTGTTTTCGCCTTCATTATCTGCTTTAATGGCTTTGCCGTTCCATTTTATTAGGATCTCGCTGTCTTCTCTTTTTCGGTTGATGCTATCAATTTTAAACTCAAATATTTTAGTGTGTTCACTCGTTTCATTAAAGGCAATCGGCAGTTTTTTTGAACCTTGGAAGGCTTCCACCAATTTTTTGGCATCTTGAAGTGACATAACATCTGCCGAACGCAACACCGCTTCCAAATACTGCCAATTTTTGCTGTACGATTGCAAATTATTGGTAACAATATTGAAATTTGGCGTGATGGTTTTAAACTGAAATGTGTATGTTTCAAAGTCTTTAGGGATTTTTTTGTAAATGTCGCTTAATTTTACGCTTACCGTATATTCGGTTGAAGGTTCCAAGTGTTCATCAGGCTTAAATTGAAGCGTGTGTTTGTTGGAAGCCATTAATTTCCCTTGAACATGGGGAGAAATAGTTATTATATCAGAAGTAATTTCCTTGCCCGGTTCCCAGCCTTCAACTTCTTTCGCCAAATTAATTTCAATGGGGTCTGCCACCGAAACCAAGCCAGAAGTGGTATAACTAATATATTCCCTGAACTTGAATAGATTATCGGTTTCTACTTCTTTCTTTTTGCAGGAAATAGCGAAGACAATGAAGAAGGCGCAGGTAAAAATCTTTTTTAGTGACATAGATTTATGGTTTTAAAACGAGGAAATTTACAAAAAGAAAGTATAGGTTGTTTCTGGTTAAACTAATCTCTATTATTTTCTCGTAATGTGGGTTCATTTAACGTTAAATGGTTCTTAAAATTTCCGTTAAGTAATTGGCGAACTCATTTAAACTTTTTGGATTGAAGCGAAAATTAATCATTTTGTGACCAGTTGAAGGCTTTTTTTAGTTGCATAGCATCGTTACGGAAGTAAAAAAAGACAAAAAATGGGTGCAAAAGGATAATTTTTTAGCCAATTGAAAAAAATTAAATGAGTTCGGCATTAATCCTTGTACATCCCAATAAAAAGGTCTCCTTTATCATTCATGGTGGCTCTAAACATTCCAGATGTATTGAATTCCATAACCATGTTCCCGTATTTATCTACGGCAATAATGCCGCCATCGCCTCCAAGTTCCGGTATCTTTTTTTGAATGACTTCCTGTGCTGCCTCCTTTAAGCTTAATCCTTTATAGTCCATCAAAGCTGAAATATCATAAGCAACCACACCTCTTATAAAAAACTCGCCCCATCCGGTACTAGAAACAGCACAAGTTTTATTATTGGCGTATGTGCCAGCACCTATTATGGGAGCATCGCCAATACGTCCCCAACGTTTATTGGTCATACCTCCTGTTGAAGTTCCTGCCGCTAGGTTGCCTTGTTTATCCAATGCCACACAACCCACAGTTCCAAATTTTGAACCTTTTATTTCTTCATTATAAAAAGCCGTTTTTTGGGAATTCTTGACACGTTGGAGTGCGTTATAGCTTCTTTCGGTATAAAAATAACTGGGATCCACAATTTCTAAACCTTGTTCTTGTGCAAAAGTTTCGGCACCTTTTCCGGAAAGCATAACATGCGGAGAATATTCCATTACCGCCCTTGCCAAATGTATCGGGTTTTTAACAATGGTCGTGCCTGCCGACGCACCAGCTTTTAAAGTTTCCCCATCCATAATAGAGGCATCATGCTCATTAGTTTCAGCATTTGTGAAAACGGCACCTTTGCCAGCATTAAAAAGTGGCGAATCTTCTAAAATGGTAATTGTTTTTTGAACAGCATCCAGACTGGAACCTCCATTTTTTAGAATCCCATAACCAACCCGAATGGCTTCTTCCAACTTAGTTTTATAAAGTGTTTCTTGTTCTGGCGACATGTTTTTCTTCAAAATAGTTCCAGCACCACCATGGATAACGATTGAAAATTGCGATTGCTTTTGTTGAATATTATCAATCTTTGCAGTAGAATTCTTTTTACAAGAAACCATTAGGGATATAGCAGCGAGAAGAATTAATTTTTTCATTATGGAATGTATGGATTATGGCACTAAGTTAACAGTTTTATCGTTATTTAACTTTAATAAAAAATGACTTTTTATTGCTATATTCGCAAACAAACAAGCTTATAATAGAACTCATTTAAACTTTTTGGATTGAGGCGAAAATTAATCATTTTGTGATTAGTTGAAGGCTTTTTTTAGTTGTATAGCATCGCTACGTAACTAAAAAAGGTAAAAAATAGGTGCAAAAGGATAATTTTTTAGCCAATTGAAAAACTTTAAATGAGTTTTCATAATAAATCAATAAACATGCAAGCTATAACAACCCATTTCGGCATACAAAAAGCACTTCAAATTTTAGGTGTTAAAGATATAAATGAAGGTACATCCACAGGTTCCAACAACTTTTCGAACGGAGACGTTTTAGAATCTTATTCCCCAGTTGACGGCCATTTAATTGGAAAAGTTGCTACCACGACGCAAGAAGATTATGAAAAAGTAATGGATGCCGCAACACAAGCATTTAAAACTTGGAGGTTGATGCCAGCGCCACAGCGCGGGGAAATCGTGCGACAGTTTGGAGATAAATTGAGAGAGAAAAAGGAAGCTTTAGGAAAATTGGTATCGTATGAAATGGGCAAATCCTATCAAGAAGGGTTAGGAGAAGTCCAGGAGATGATCGATATCTGCGATTTTGCCGTTGGATTATCACGCCAGTTGCATGGGTTCACCATGCATTCTGAACGTCCGGGACATCGCATGTACGAGCAATACCATCCTCTTGGAGTGGTCGGGATTATTTCGGCATTTAACTTTCCAGTGGCTGTTTGGGCGTGGAATACCACATTGGCATGGATTTGTGGCGATGTATGCGTTTGGAAACCCAGCGAAAAAGCGCCTCTTTGCGGCATTGCCTGCCAAAATATTGCCGCCGAGGTTTTTAAGGCAAACAACTTGCCCGAAGGCATTTCATGTTTAATAAATGGCGATTATAAAGTGGGTGAATTCATGACAAAAGATACCCGGGTTCCGTTAATTTCGGCTACAGGCTCTACCAAAATGGGTAAAATAGTGGCACAGGAAGTGGCGGGACGTTTAGGGAAATCGTTGTTGGAATTAGGAGGCAACAACGCCATCATCGTTACCCCGGATGCGGATATTAAAATGACCGTTATCGGTGCTGTTTTTGGCGCGGTGGGCACCTGCGGACAACGTTGTACCTCAACACGTCGATTGATTATCCATGAATCGGTTTATGATAAAGTTAAAATAGCTATAACCGATGCTTATAAACAATTGCGTATTGGAAATCCGTTGGATGAAAAAAACCATGTAGGCCCTTTGATTGATACAGATGCTGTAAAAATGTATCAAAATGCCTTAACAAAAGTGGTTGAAGAAGGTGGGAACTTGGTTATTGAAGGCGGCGTTTTAAACGGTGAAGGTTTTGAAAGTGGTTGTTATGTAAAACCAGCCATTGCCGAAGCAAAACCCGAATTCAAAATTGTGCAGCATGAAACTTTTGCGCCAGTTTTGTACTTATTGAAATATTCTGGTGGTGTTGAAAATGCGATTGCTATTCAAAATAAGGTAGCTCAGGGACTGTCCTCCGCCATTATGACGAATAATTTACGGGAAGCAGAACGTTTTCTATCGGTTGCTGGGTCTGATTGTGGGATTGCCAATGTTAATATTGGGACATCGGGTGCCGAAATTGGTGGTGCTTTTGGTGGCGAAAAAGAAACGGGTGGCGGTCGCGAATCGGGGAGTGATGCGTGGAAAGTGTATATGCGACGCCAAACCAATACGATTAATTATACCACGGAATTACCGTTAGCGCAGGGGATAAAGTTTGATTTATAAATTAGGCTTTACGAAATAAACAACTATGGATTTGACACCCCTAATTCTGACAAGGAATGACATTACTAATGAATAAAATACTAGCAATGCTAATTGTTATTCTTGCTAAAGCAGGAATCCAACTATGAAAATAGATTCCACATTTAGAACAAAAAGACAAAATTGTTGAAATAAGTTTATAGAAACTAAAGTAACCACAATGAAATTGTAGGCTTTTAAACTTTAACTAAATGATGTGAACCCAGTGTTGAAAGTCTTGAAACCTATTAGGATTTAGAATAAATATTAGGGGCTTTAGCCCTAAAATCTTCGTAGATACAATTAATAAAATAAAAAGGGGCGTAGCCCTGTAATCTTCGTTAAATAACACCAAAACGACAAGAAAGATGGAGTCGTGAAATGTAATAAACAAGGCAAACATGTTCCCAATTATTTTCAAAGATGTCAGGGCTAACACCCCTAGTTCATTTTCATGATACATTTTGCTACTAAGACTACAGGACTAACGCCCTTAAGTTTAACACACACTCCAATTTTCATTCGATTGAATAGTTACTATATTTTAACTCTTGATTCGCGTAAATAATAAAAAATAAGGTTTAATGGTCAAAAATAAACTTTGGTTGATACAAAAATTTATCAACACCCACGCATTAAAATAGAGCTATTGGTTTTAATACGTTTGCTCTGATATTTAGCCATTTTTAATGCTAATTATTATAAATTTGCTATGTTCCCAAAATATGTATTTTTATTACGCACTAAGTTTTGCAATAAAAATCAGTTTTAAACGGTAACCAAAAAATGATTTCTAAAGTAAAACACCTTAAAAATGATATTACACACATCCAATAGTTTAAAGTTTTTTACTCCAGAAGATTCCAATAATCTAGGTGCTGTTTTTTTTGATACAGGTATTTCGGCGGGGTTTCCATCACCTGCTGAAGATTTTAAAGAGGAACGTTTATCTCTAGATAAAGAATTGATAAGAAACAAAGAAGCTACTTTTTTTGCACGTGTTAGTGGACAATCCATGATTGGTGCTGGACTGGACGATAACGATTTGTTGGTGATAGACAAGAGTTTAGAGCCTACAAACAACAAAATTGCGGTGTGTTTTCTTGATGGGGAATTTACTGTAAAACGGCTGAGGGTAGATAAAGAAGGGGTTTGGTTGCAACCCGAAAACCCGAATTATCCCATAATAAAAATTACGGAAGAAAACGATTTTGTCATTTGGGGCATTGTTACCAATATTATCAAAAGGGTGTAAACAAAAAACGCGAAGCATCAGCTTCACGTTTTTAATATATTGAACTCATATTGTGTGAATATAGATTTAGTCCACTAAAATAATAATCTTGTTGTCCTTCATCTCTAAAGTTCCGGAGCTTATTTTTAATAAAGTCGTGTTTTTATCGCCTTTAGTAAATTTATCCTTAACGGCGTCCTCTAATTCCATATTACCTGAAATTTTTATGTAACCTTCCTTTAATAAAGAAATAATGGACGCATGGTTATTCAACATTTCAAAACCTCCATTAACTCCAGGAACATTCACGCTAGTTACTTCTCCGCTAAATAAAGTGGCCTCCGGTGATACAATTTCTAAATACATAGTTAAACTTGTTTAACTGCCCTGAACTTGTTTCAGGGTCATTTAATTTTTATTCAAGATTCAATTTAAAAGATGCTGAAATAAATTCAGCATTAGCTTCGGCTACGCCTCAGCTAACATTTTATCTCCCGCCTCAATGGCTTCCTCGATAGTTCCTTTAAGGTTGAACGCAGCTTCAGGTATGTGATCCAATTCCCCATCCATAATCATGTTAAACCCTTTGATGGTTTCCTTAATATCAACCAATACCCCAGGAATACCTGTAAATTGCTCCGCTACGTGGAATGGCTGCGATAAGAAACGTTGAACACGTCTTGCACGTCCAACAGCCAATTTATCATCTTCTGAAAGTTCTTCCATGCCTAGGATGGCGATAATATCCTGTAATTCTTTATAGTGTTGCAGCAATTTTTTTACACGTTGTGCACAAGCATAATGCTCTTTCCCTAAAATATCGGCAGTTAAGATTCTTGACGTAGAATCCAATGGATCCACAGCAGGGTAAATACCTAGCTCAGAAATTTTACGAGACAATACCGTTGTGGCATCTAAGTGGGCAAAGGTTGTGGCAGGAGCAGGATCCGTTAAATCGTCCGCAGGTACGTAAACCGCTTGCACCGATGTAATAGAACCTTTTTTAGTTGATGTGATACGTTCTTGCATGGCACCCATCTCTGTTGCCAATGTTGGTTGGTAACCTACCGCAGAAGGCATACGGCCCAATAATGCAGATACTTCGGACCCGGCTTGTGTAAAACGGAAAATGTTATCAACAAAGAAAAGGACATCTTTCCCTTGGCCTTCTCCAGCACCATCACGGAAATATTCCGCAATAGTTAAACCAGATAATGCAACACGAGCACGCGCCCCGGGAGGTTCGTTCATTTGTCCAAATACAAAAGCTGCCTTAGATTCTTTTAGCACTGTTTTATCAACGCTTTTAAGGTCCCAACCGCCGCCTTCCATTGAATGCATAAAGTCCTTCCCATATTTAATAATGCCAGACTCCAACATCTCACGAAGTAAATCGTTTCCTTCACGGGTTCTTTCTCCTACGCCTGCAAACACAGAAAGACCACCATGAGCTTTGGCTATATTGTTGATCAACTCCATCAGTAATACTGTTTTGCCTACACCAGCACCACCAAATAAACCAATTTTACCACCTTTTGCATAAGGCTCAATAAGGTCGATTACTTTAATACCGGTAAATAAAACTTCCGTTGAGGTCGATAAATCTTCAAATTTTGGTGCTTGACGGTGGATGGGTAACCCGGATTTCCCTGTTTTAGGCAAATTTCCAAGACCATCAATGGCATCACCGATCACATTAAATAAACGTCCGTAAATATCTTCGCCAACAGGCATTTGTATAGGTGATCCCGTTGCTGTAACCAAGGTCCCTCTGCTTAAACCATCCGAAGAATCCATAGCAATGGTACGCACGGTATCCTCACCAATGTGAGATTGTACTTCTAACACCAATAAAGAACCATCTGCTCTTTTAATTTCTAAGGAATCATAGATTTTTGGAAGTTCTGAACCTGCCCCGAATTCAACATCGATAACCGGACCTACTATTTGTGCAACCTTACCTGTAACTTTAGCCATTACTTATCTGTTTAATATTATGCGATTTAATTGTATGAAAACAGTTTTAGTTTTCGCGTGCAAAGATATACCTTTTAATTTAAAATAAAAGTTGTTTTTTGCTTTTTTGCAATAAAAAAACACCTTCTTCCGAGGCCTCGGAAGAAGGTGTTTTTAAGGATATATTTTTTAATTATTTTAATGCAGGAGAATAATTTGTTGGATAATCCGCTGCTTTGGCAATACTTCCTGAAGCTACAAAGTTAGAACCAAATTTGGCATCTATAGCTTCTAAAAATTTATTAGCCATATACGCATAACCTCTTGCGTTTAAATGAATGCCATCTAAACCAATGGCACCACCAGTCACTAAATTTGCTTTTAGGGTAAAACCGTTAAATTTAACGCCTGTTGTTGCTAATTGGGTTAGAATACCGTTTAGGTCAACTAATGCAATATTGGGGTTAGAACTAGCTACTGCAGCAATGGAAGCATTATAAGCATCGGTTGCTGCTTTTATTTCAACTTGTTCACTTGGTAATAATACCCACTTATCAGCCAATGGTACACTAACACCATTAATTAATTGTGGATTGCCACCTACTGTAGTTCCTATAAATGACATACTTGGTAAAACCAGTAAATCCGCAGCGGTTGCTTGTCTCATATTGGTTAAAGCAGCATTAATACCTGTTAAATTAGATAAAGTTTCGTCTAAAATCAATACCGCATTTTTACCTGCAACAAAATTTACTTTGCGCTTATCTACTTCAGCTTGATTAAAATTTGGTGCAGCAGCGGCAGGAATTAAACCAGCATTGATGCCATTTAAAACGTTTTGCAATCCAGCATTATACGCAGCAAAAGCAGCATTTAATTGTGCAGCAGTGGCAGCATCTAAAGGAACAGCATTATAAGGAACCGTTGTAAAATGTGGTAAATCTGTGATGTAAGGCACATTCGTTACAACGCCTTTTACCCCACCAGCGGTTAAAGTAGTAACAAGGGTTGCAAAAGTTTGGTCAAAACCTACACCTGGAGGGCCTGCACTTGGTGTAATTGTATTTGTTCCATCACCACCTGAAACCGCAAATCCTAATACATCATTACCTCCAATTTCCGATAAGGTAAAAAAAGTTGGCTTTTGTACCATAGCATCTCCTAGGATGGTGGCAGTAGGGCTTGAAGCCATTCTTATAAAATAAGGATTTGCCGTTTGGGTCGCTAAATTTGCAGGATTCCCATAACCATTAAAAAGCAAATGGAAACTTTTAGCCCCTGGAACGCCCATATTTGTAAAAGGCCCTGTAGGTTTATTGGTAAGAATATCGGTGCTTACAGTTATAGGACCAATAACGGTTTCCAATGCAACGGGACCAGCACCCCCAAAAACCAATCTAGGTTCAAAACCAGGTATTCTGGAACCTCCAGCAGCTAATCCTCCATAGTTATCGTTGGTTAAAGGTTGGGTAAAAGCAGTGCCACCAATTTTAGCGAATTCTTTTGATAAAATATTTGGAAACGAATTTTGTTGAGCGGCTTTAAACAGCGCATTATCTGTGAATCCCGCAGTAAATGACGCACCTACTGCCACATATTTTGAAAAATCTGCACTTCCTGAAGTCAACTCAGGTAAAACAACTTCTTTTGGTAAAATAGTATCTTCTTCATTACAAGAAAAGAAACCGATTAAAAGTAATAACAGGAATATATATCGAGTGTTCATAGTTAAATTTTTATAAGTTATTGATTGTCCATGATAGATAGTACATAGAACCTATTTGGCCTGTTCCCACGGCCGTGAAATACTCATCACCTAAAAGATTTGATGCGCCCGCTTTAAAGGTAGATTTTAGTGACGGCACTCGGTAATTGATTTGTGCATCTACCACGTTATAAGCTGGCACCTCGCCTGTAGCGAAGGAGGCTTCCCATACATAATTATCACTCCATCTCCAAGCCACATTAAATCCGAAATTTTTAAATAAATCGGTATTACCAAAAGAGGCTTTTACTTTATGTTCTGGCGTATTAAAGTTTGTTTGCGTGTTTGGATTTGCAACTCTATCGAAATCTAATTTTGTAAATGTGTAGTTCGTTTCAAAATCAAAATTTCCAAATACTTTAGTACTTACACCTATAGCCGCACCATAAGAGTTTACATCTGCCGTAGTGTTTGTATAAGCTCTAAACGCTTGAAAATCTGAATTTGCTATTGCCGCTATAGCTAATGGTGTTGTATTAGGAAGCTGTTGGGTTAATTGAACATCTCCGTAAAAAGGGTTTATTACATCTCTAGTAGCAAGAAAATCCTTGTACTGGTTTAGATACGTACTAAAATCTACAATAAATTTATCGATTTTTCCTCTATAACCTATTTCAAAAGAACTTACTTGCTCTGGTTTTACAAGTTCAGGATTTGCAATTTGCAAATCGGCAGGGTTTCTAGAGGCTGCAAATGCTGTTACCGAGCTTCTTGTAAAAGAGTTATTATAAGCGCCCGCACCATTAAAAGTTAAGCTATTGCTACCTATAATAGCCTGTCCTATTGGAGATAGCCCATTACCAGCACTTACGGTTTTGCTAAATCTTTCAGGATTATCTGCGGCACCACCAATTAAAACAATAGGACCTACATTGAAACCAATATATAAGGCTTGCGTATCTGGATTTCTAAAACCAGTTTGAAATGAGGCTCTAATATTATGATTTTCTTTTTCACCTATGTTGTATCCTAAAGATATTCTTGGAGATAAAAAGGCATCAAAAAGTTGCGATTTATCATAACGAAGGGATGCTGTTAGTTTTAAACGGTCGTCTTCTAAAAATTTCTTTTGGAGTTGTGAATATAAACCAACTTCAGAGTAATAAATTTCACTCAGTCTATCTGTGTATATAGCGCCTGACGAATTTAAAACATATTGTCTAGCAGAACCGCCAACTTGTATTTCTGCAAAATCGGTAAGGTGGCTAAAATTATAATTAGCATCGGCATGATAAATTTTGGACTCACTTTTTAATTGACTTCCCGTTAAAACATCGGGGTCACTAGTTACTTTGTTTAAAGCATTAATAAACTCGGGAGTCCCAGGTTCAAATCTTCCAGTATCTGCTACTTGTCTGGCATTTGCGTGAGCTTCGTTAGCGTTCAATCCAGCTAGTGTGCCTGTAATAAAAGCACCGGCATACTGGCCAAACCAATCATTATCTGATTTCCATTGTCTGTTTAAATTCACACCTGTAAAAACCATGTCATAAGAATCTCCAGCATTATCGGCAGTTAGATAGCCTCTTACAAAAAAGTTCTTATTTTTTATTTCCAGTTTATGTTGTTGTAGGAAGAAATTCTCGATTCGGTATCTATTGGAACCTTGATATATAGTAGACCCAGATCCTATTTTACCAACATATTGTATTTCAAAATCATTTTCCCAAGGGCGGAAATATAAACCCCAGTCTGCTTTAATACTTTTCGCATTATAATCGGTTAAATCCCTTTCGGCATATCCAGTTCTACTAACAGCTACATCAGGTACTAAATTAGCAAGTGCTGGGTTTGGTAATTGAGCTAGAAAATCAGGGTTACTTTTAACGACACTAAGATTTGAGCTAACCAAATCTCCGTAAACATTTACACCATCATAATCTATATCATTTTCTCGGGTACTGTTTGGTTTAATAAACGAGGTGTTTCTGTCTTTTCCTCGGGTGTCATTAGCTACCCAATCGGTACCATCCAAATAACCAAAGTTAATTTTTCCCGCAAATTTGTTACTAAATTTATGAGCTGCTCGAATACCATAATCTTTATATTCGTTATTTCCGGCTGCTTCTTGCGATGTGACACCAAATTTGTAATAAGCACTTATTCCAGCATGGTCAAAAGGGTTTTTGCTTCGCATAAATAAAATACCGTTAAAAGCATTGGCACCGTAAAGTGCAGATGATGCACCAGGTAATAACTCAACACTTTGTACATCGGTTTCTATCATGCCCAATAAGTTACCCAAAGCGAAATTAAGGGTTGGTGCCGCATTATCCATACCATCAACCAATTGCATAAACCGCGTATTGGCAAATGTGGCGAAACCTCTTGTGTTAACGGACTTAAATGTTAAACTATTGGTGTTCACATCTACACCTTTTAGGTTTTCCAGTCCGTCGTAAAACTCTGCCGATGCGGTATTTTTAATGTCTTTAAGTCCGAAACGCTCAATAGTTACAGGCGATTCGAAAACTCGCTCGGGTGTTCTAGATGCAGAAATAACAACTTCATCCAACGATGTTCCTTCTTTAAGAACAAAGTTGATCGTTTGATTGTTTGAGGTCACTTTGATTACAACAGTTTCAAAACCAACGCTACTTGCTTGTAAAGAAAAAGGCGGATTTTGATTAGCATTAAGTGAAAATTTACCATCAAAGTCTGTAACAGTACCGGTTGAAGTTCCTACAACTATGATGTTTGCTCCTGGGATTGGCTGACTATTATTATCAACTACGGAGCCTGAAATTTTTGTTTGCGAGTAAGTCATACCACAAAAAAACAACAGTAATAATGGGAGAATTGTTTTCATTTAGTTATAAATTAGTTTATTGGTATAGGCGTTTAAGTCGCAATAAGTTATTTTTGCCAAATGGCAGAATCAAATATTTTTAGAGGAGTGAA
>NZ_JBFVFE010000074.1:0-16982 GCF_052728615.1 Mariniflexile sp.
AATGTGTTAGTTAAAAAGATGGTTGAAAATGATAAAACAAGAACAAAAGTAAGTGTTACCTAAACGCCTATACCTATAAAATTATTTGGAGTTTTGATGATAAGACCGCTAAATTAACAGTAAATAACACTAATACTGAAGATGTTGAAGATGGCCTAGCAACAGGAATCTACACTTACTCTGTTATTGAGGTTGAAAATAAAGCCTACCTTAAAATTGAATCGAATGAATTTGGAGGCTTTACATACTCACAAACACAATTGATAATCGATCAAAATATGACTTCCACAGGCACTGGTGCTGATGGTTTTGTATATACCTTTACAAAAGTAGCGGTTGTAGAAAATGCAAACTAAAATCTGTTATTAAGTTTTCTGTTTCTTTTTTCTAGCAGCAGGAAACAACACATTATTTAGTATCAATCTATATCCTGGAGAGGTTGGATGTAAATCGAGTTCTGTTTTTGAGTCCCCTACTCTATGCTGGTAATCCTCTGGGTCATGGCCACCATAAAACGTGAAAAAACCTTTTCCCTTAATACCATGTATGTATTTTGCTTCTTCGTTTGATTTTGTTTCACCCAGTACCAAAACATTCGATTTTATTTCATCTCTTGTAAAAGCCGTTGTTTGTCCCATAAAACCTTTTACCAAAGCGGTGTGGTTTTGGCATAACATGGTTGGAACCGGATCCCATTTTGCCGAAAATTCCATTAAAGAAAAATAATCAGAGGATTGGGAAACCATGCGTTTTTGTGTCATGTCAATGGATGAAAACTCGTAAACATTGGGGTTCCGTTCCAAAGTGAAATTTGTAAAGGCAAAGGTTTTATTGAAATCTATCTTATTTTGATAGCCGGAATCGCTACCATCGCCATCAAACATAGGTTCGCAAATATCAAGACCTTCTGCCGCTAAGGCAATATCGAAACTATCGGTGGCGCTGCACATGGCAAACATAAAGCCGCCGCCAATAACGTAATCCCGGATTTTTAAAGCGACCGCCAATTTTTCTTCGGAAACCTTACTATATCCCAATTTTGCTGCCAAGGCTTCGGCTTCCTTTTTTTCTTCAATGTACCAAGAAGCAGCTTTATAGGCGCCATAAAATTTCCCATATTGGCCTGTAAAATCTTCATGGTGCAGGTGCAACCAATCAAAAGCCAGCAAACCATCATTTAAAACATCTTCATCATAAACGGTTTCATAAGGAATTTCAGCATATTGCAACACCATAGTTACCGCATCATCCCAAGGTTGTTTTCCGTTGGGAGTATAAACCGCTATTTTAGGCGCTTTTTCAAGAATAACCGCTTCCATATTTTGGCTCGGGCTGCTTATATCTTCTAAAATACTTTCTGTTTTAGCATCGGAAAGGATTTCAAAGGAGATGCCTCGAATTTGACATTCGCGCTGTATTTCTTGAGTGTCTGGCAACAAAAATGAACCCCCTCTATAATTAAGAAGCCACTTTACTTTGAGTTCTTTACTAAGTGTCCAATAGGTAAGGCCGTAGGCTTTTAAATGATTTTTTTGGCTTTCGGCATCCATGGGAATGAGGATGTAGGATGCGAAGGCACCATAATTAATAATGAAAAACAAAAAAATTAAAATGAATTTTCTCGAATTCAATGAAAATGAAGGAATAGATATTGTTTTCAAAATTGAGGCTGAGCTTTATGTGATTTCCCAGTCGTTCTTCTATTGGAATGACTAAACAACCGTAATTACGTTGAAAGATACTTAAATTTTCTTTTTTGAAAAATGATTTAACACTTTGTTCTAATAAAGTTTATAAACCCACCCCTAGCCCCCTCCAAGGAGGGAGATCCCTCTCGTTTCAGATTTTGGTTTTAAGTAAACATCGATTTATTCATATTGTGGATTTCCTTCTTATTCTCGACATTTTTGTTGGACAAGCATCTGACGATTTTGGACCAAAACTTGAACAATTAGACAAGCTAAAAATTGGAGAGGAAATTACAGTTTACTACGATGACAAAACTCCATTACAGAAAAGTAAAGATTTAAGATTTAATAAAACCGTACAATTTATTGACAAAAATGGAGAAGCACATTTCATACGTGGAAATAAAGACAAAGACTTATTCGGTAGATAGACCTCTACAGATTTTCAAAATCTGTGAGATCTTGAATATCCTATAAATTACTAGTAGTTTATTAAAGCATTTTATAAAAAACTCAGCTATATCTTTATAACTGAGTTTTTTACTTTAAAGCTTATCTTATTATTTATTACACCAGAAACACCGTTAGGCTCATGGCGCCATGTGCGCCAACAACCAAGCATTGTTCAATATCCGCTGTTTTTGAGGGTCCGGAAATAAAAACCCCGAAATCCCTTTCCCTTTGGGCCATGTCACCATAAGCCTGTAGCATATGAAGACATATAGCCTCTTTTGATAAGACAATGACTAAATGTTTGGTAATAAACGGAAGTGCGCGCACCATACTGTCATGTGCTGTAATCCAGATAGCACCATTTTCCGCAACTCCCAATGTCCCTTTTACAATCGCCAAATCTAGGGACTCGAGGTCATGGGGATCGGTTTTTTCAGAAATGGAAACCGTTCCTAATACCGAACCTGCCAAAGCTGATACAATCTGTTTGGCGTTCGGATACATTTTTTTTATTTCAGCATCTATATCCGCTAAAGCGATTTCTTTGATGCTACCTCCTACCAGAGTGACATTGTTTTTAAAGGTTTCAAGTAAATTTAAATCCTCAAAAAAAACGGCTTCGTTGATTTCTGGCACTGGGAGTACATCTGGCTTATTTTTTTTTATCGCTTCTAAAATTGCTTCTCTACCCATTTTTATTTCTTTTTTTATACCATGCATCAAAGTTTTCATTTTTAACTTCAGGCAAATCACGTGCTTTCCCCCACGCATTTAACTTATTGTATATCATAAATTTGGGGGCATATTTCAATACAAATCGAGCTGATTTTCCGGCAAAACCATAAAAGCTTGGTTTAGCAAGCACCACCCCTGCCACTTTTAAAATCGATTTTTTTACCACAGGTTGTTTCTGCTCTTTCACAATAACCTGTCGCCATTTATACAGTTGTTCGTGGATGTTTATTTTCACGGGGCACACATTGGAACACGAGCCGCATAATGTAGAAGCAAATGGCAGGGAACTGTGTTTTTTCATATCCATCCCCGGAGATAAAATAGAGCCAATAGGCCCAGGAATGGTGGCATCATAACTATGGCCGCCGCTTCTTCTGTAAATAGGGCAGGTATTCATACACGCACCGCAACGAATGCAGTGCAAAGAGGCCCTAAAATCTTCTCTACTTAATTGCTCGGTTCTTCCATTATCCACAATAATAATGTGCATTTCCTTACTTTCCTCTGCTTTATTAAAATGGGATGAATAGGTTGTAATGGGTTGCCCGGTAGCACTTCTTGCCAACAAACGTAAAAATACGCCCAAATGTTTTTCCTTTGGAATTATTTTTTCAATGCCCATACAGGCAATATGTACTTTGGCAAGGTGTACGCCCATATCGGCATTTCCTTCATTGGTGCAAACCACAAAACCACCGGTATCTGCAACGGCAAAATTAACGCCTGTAATGGCTACATCTGCCTTTAAAAACTTATCCCTAAGGTGTTTCCGCGCCTCACTAACAAGATATTCTGGATTACCATTACTTGGTTTTGTTCCTAAATGCTCTTGAAACAAAATATCTACTTCCTCTTTTGTTTTATGAATGGCGGGCAATACAATATGGCTAGGCGGTTCTTTAGCCAATTGCACAATGCGCTCGCCCAAATCGGTATCAATAACTTCAATGCCCCTATCTTCTAAATATGGATTCAAATGACATTCCTCCGTCAGCATCGATTTACTTTTAACTACTTTTTTGGCTTGGTGTGCTTCCAAAATTTTATGGACAATGGCGTTATGCTCTTCTGCATTGGATGCCCAATGTACGTTAACACCGTTTTTTTTGGCATTCGATTCAAACTGTATTAAATAAGCATCTAAATTAGATAACACATTGGCTTTAATGGCCGAACCCAATTCTCTTAAATATTCCCAACCTTGAACTTTGTGGGCTGAAGCATCTCTTTTTTCACGTACATACCACAAGGCTTTGTCATGCCAATTGACCTTGGCTTCATCTTTGTTGAATATTTCGGCTTTTTCTGCGTGACCCATAATTATATTGAACTGTTTAAAATTTCTGCAATATGCATGACTTTTAATGGCTGTTTGTTCCTATTTATCAAGCCTTCCAAATGCATGAGGCACGAGTGATCTGCTCCCGTAATGACCTCCACATCGCTATCTAAATGATCTTGGATACGGTCTTTACCCATTTTTACCGAAATGGCTTCCTCAAAAACGGCAAATGTACCTCCAAAGCCACAGCATTCATCTTTTCTTGTTAAAGACATGAGTTCAAGACCCTTTACCTTATTTAATAAATCTTCTTCCATAGAAAAATGTTCGCCCACAACTTCTGAACATGAGCCCAACTTAAGCCCTCTCAACCCATGACAACTTTTGTGCAAGCCAACTTTATACGGGAATGAGGCACCCAAATCGGTTCGCCCCAGAATTTTAACAATGAACTCACAGAGTTCATAAGCATGGTCTCTAACCCTTTTAACATTGGGTGTTTGCTCCAATATATCGAAATGGTGCTTTACGTGGTATATACAACTTCCCGAAGGGCCCACTATATAATCGTATTCCTTAAAATTTTCGACAAATACCTTACAGGCACCCTTAGAATCATCTTCATAGCCCGAGTTGCCTAAAGGCTGACCGCAACAGGTTTGCCCCATTGGATAATCAACATCAACATTTAATTTTTCTAACAATTCTAATGTGGCTATGGCAACTTGAGGATATAATTGATTGATATAGCACGGTATAAACAAACCTACTTTCATCTTTTTTTTTTGGATTATTGTTTGCTAAAAATTAAACCATGAACTGGTTTATCAAACAAATACCAAATTTAGTCTATTACTTGTTATTGGCTATCCTGTTCTGCCCTGTAAATGTATAGATAATTTAAAATATTACCTCCTTTTCCATGTATAGCATCTATTAAGTTAAACAGTTTTAAAAAATTTTTAAAGGTAACAATTGCAAGCTTTATAGCCAAGTTCTGGCAAGAAATACAAAATTCATGAAATTTCATTCCATAAACCACATAGTACAGGATAGTGATGTTAAAACCAAAGCATATTTTCGTCCCTAACAGTAATTAAGTACCGGTATCAAGCTACTTAAAATTTAATGTTTTTATTGATTTTTAGATTTATATATGGAATAATAACCTGAAAATAGCACACTTTTACCATCAAAACTAAACTATATGAGCCAAGTAAGTACTGAACAAGAGATCATTGAAGAAATTGCAGGAGGAGAATTTGAGAGAACCCCTGTGCCACAATCCAAACTTAAAGGCTGGAAAAGCTTTTTGGGCATGTATGCCGGGGAACACGCTGCAGGCACCGAGTTTATGATAGGCCCCTTATTTTTAACGGCAGGTGTTAGCGCTTTCGATCTTATTGTTGGTCTATTAATAGGAAATCTTTTGGCGGTTTTAAGTTGGCGGTTTTTAACGGCCGAAATTGCTGTAAAAAACAGACTGACGCTTTATTTCCAATTGGAAAAAATTTGTGGGAAAAAATTGGTCACTGGCTATAATCTGGCCAATGGCATTTTATTTTGCTTTCTTGCGGGTGCGATGATAACAGTTTCTGCAACGGCCGTAGGCATCCCATTTGATATGCCCATGCCAAAACTGACCGACACCTTGCCCAACAGTTTAACATGGGTTATCATTGTCATTTTAATTGGTGCCCTGATCTCTATTATCGCCGCGCGTGGTTATGATACCGTAACAAAAGCCGCCAACTGGATGTCGCCTTTTATCGTACTGGCATTTTTGGCCGCTGGAATAGTAGCGTTATATCAGCTTGATATTTCAAGTTTTTCCGATTTTTGGAACATTTGGGGCAAGGGCTCGGAGCCTTTCCCGGGACAGCATAAATTTAACTTTTGGCACGTGGTTATCTGGTCTTGGTTTGCTAATGCCGCCATGCATATTGGCATGTCCGATCTATCTGTTTTTAGGTTTGCTAAAAAGGCAAATGCGGGTTGGGCAACCGCTGCCGGTATGTACGTGGGGCATTATATGGCGTGGATAGCTGCTGCGATGTTATATGCAGTGTATTTAAAATCTCCGGAAGCCCTGACTTTTTTAAATAATGGCGAAGCGCCTCCTGTGGCTCCTGGTCCGTTGGCAAATAATGCCATTGGTGTTTTTGGAATTATCACAGTGGTTCTTGCAGGTTGGACAACGGCAAACCCAACCATTTATAGAGCTGGTTTAGCGTTTCAGGCTATTATTCCAAAAGTTTCAACTTTTTGGGTGACTATTATTGCAGGATCTGTGGCGACCATTGCAGGTTTATTTCCGGCATTTGCAATGCAATTATTAGGCTTTGTGGCGTTATACGGATTTATTTTGGCACCATTTGGAGCCATCATCGTATTTGAACATTTCTTTTATAAACGGGCAGGAATCATTAAAAACTATGCAGAAGTTGCAAATATCCAATTTAATAAATCGGTATTATTGGCATGGGCCATAAGTTTTGGTATATTCTATTTTATATCCATCCAATTTGATGTGTTCCTCTCTTTTGTAACGCTTCCCGCTTGGTTATTGTGCGGTGTGTTGTTTTTGGTTTTTAGTAAGTATTTTCAAAATGAACTGGTTTAAACCTTTTCGATTGGCTGCAACCTGTAAGGCCGACGAGGCAGGTTCGCTTCAATCCAAAAAGTTTAAATGAGTTGAGTAATTGTTTTTTCTTCTCACCATATCAACAAAAAAACATTTCAAAATAAAAAATTTCTTGAAACCGACTATCCTCGAGGCAGTCCCGATAGCTATCGGGACATAGAGTTTGTTCGCCGTCCCGATAATTATCGGAATCATTTTGGCCATGGCACCAAAAACCGTCCCGAAAGCTTTCGGGATTATATTTTGCCTCACCCGGAATTGCTAAAAAGCAATTCCGACCTCCCCAAAGGGCGGTAAATTCGGAAACCCCGAGGTAGAACCATCGGGGAATTATTTAGATTAAAATCATGTTTGCCGTTATCAAACCCTAAAATTTTATATAAAACCAAGAATTCAGTAACTAAAAACTTAACATTGGGATGTTTGTTTATACCATATCTTTGTTGATTCATTGAGATATAATAAAAAATAATATATGGAAGAACATGATTTAATTCCACCAGAATCAAAAGACGGATTCGTTAACGACGCTATAAACGACGCTATTGTTGAAAATGTTGACGAGGTAACCGAAGCCCTTTTAAACGAAACCACTCCGGAAGTAGCAGTTGGGAAATCAAAAAAGAAGAAAAAAGATACCGATAAAGGAAAAAAGAAGAAGGCTAAAGAAAAGGAGAAGGCTAAAAAGCAGAAAGATACGGATAAAGCCAAAGTAAAAAAGAAAAAGGCTAAAGCAAAGGCTAAAAAGGAGAAATCAAAAAAAGCGAAATCAAAAAAGAAGAAAAAATAACCAAAAACCACTTTATTTTGAAGTGGTTTTTTGGTTATAACGTTTGAGATAACATCATGGGATTCCTGCCTTCGAGGAAATGGCACATCTATTTAATCATCTCATAACTACGCTTAATAAATTTGGTAAGTTCTTCACCTTTTAATAAGCCTTGGGACAAACGCGCCAAATCCAAACTTTGGGCAATTAAACGCTCTTGTTTGGGCTTCGTTTTCGTTTCTAAAATTTCGCCAACCAATTTAGAGTTTGTGTTAACCACCAAATTGTACATTTCCGGGAAACCGCCCATGCCAAACATACCGCCACCACCAGTTTGCTGCATCTCTTTCATACGGCGCATAAACTCTGGTTGCGTGATGATGAATGGTGATGCATCACTATCCATAGCTTCTAACTGTACCATGAATTTTTCAGAAGGAATCACTTCTTTTAACAGGGTTTCCAATGCTGTTTTTTGCTCATCGCTAAGCTTGGAAATGGTTGTTTCGTCTTTCTTGATTAAATTGTCAATATGGTCGCCATCTACGCGCGCAAACGAAATGTTCTCTTTTGTGCTTTCCAACTTTTGGATTAAATGCGACACGATTGGCGAATCCAGCAACAAGACTTCATAGCCTTTGGCTTTGGCAGTTTCAATATAAGCATGTTGCACATCATTATTAGAGGCGTATAAAATAATCAACTTGCCGTCTTTATCAGTCTGATTCGCTTTTATTTTGTTGAACAATTCTTCGTAAGTATAATAAGTGCCATCAACCGTTGGATATAATGCAAAGGCATCTGCTTTTTCAAAGAATTTGTCTTCTGAAAGCATTCCATATTCAATCACAATCTTAATATCGTTCCACTTTGCTTCAAAATCTTCACGGTTATCATTAAATAACGATTTTAATTTATCGGCAACTTTACGGGTAATGTAAGAGGATATTTTTTTAACCGCACCATCCGCTTGTAAATAAGAACGAGATACGTTCAACGGAATGTCAGGAGAATCGATAACCCCACGAAGCATGGTCAAAAATTCGGGCACAATGCCTTCTACGTTATCGGTAACATACACTTGGTTTTGATACAGTTGGATTTTATCTTTCTGGATTTGCATATCCCGGCCCATTTTCGGGAAATACAGAATACCGGTTAAGTTGAACGGATAATCTACATTTAAGTGAATGTTGAATAAAGGCTCTTCAAATTGTGTTGGATACAATTCGTGGTAAAAGTCTTTATAATCTTTATCCTCCAAATCCGTTGGTTGTTTGGTCCATGCTGGATTTGGATTGTTTATAATATTATCAACAGTTATTTTACGTTGGGGTTCTTTCGTTTCTTTTCCGTCTTTATCGGTAATGGTTGCAGGTTTGTGCTCAGGATCGTTAATTTCTTTGGTTCCAAATTTAATTGGAATAGGCATAAACTTGTTGTACTTCAACAATAAAGTACGAATGCGCGATTCTTCTAAAAATTCTGTAGAATCCTCGGCAATATGAAGAATGATTTCAGTACCTCTTTCGGTTCTGTCTGAAGCTTCCAAAGTAAATTCAGGCGAGCCATCACAGGTCCAATGTGCAGCAGGCGCACCGGTATGTGATTTGGTGATGATCTCAACTTTTTCAGCCACCATGAATGCGGAATAGAAACCAAGTCCGAAATGACCGATAATTCCTGAATCTTTAGCCAAATCCTTGTATTTATCCAAAAATTCTTCAGCACCAGAAAATGCCACTTGGTTGATGTATTTTTCAACTTCTTCGGCAGTCATCCCCAAACCTTGGTCACTAACATGAAGTTTTTTGCCTTCCTTATCAATTTTAACCTCAATCACTGGATTGCCATATTCCGCTTTGGACTCTCCAATACTGGTCAGGTGCTTTAGCTTCAAAGTAGCATCGGTACCATTACTGATCAACTCACGTAAAAATATTTCGTGGTCGCTATACAAGAATTTTTTAATAAGCGGAAAGATATTCTCTACCGATACATTAATGTTTCCTTTTGTCATAATAAATAATTATTTTTTCATTCCTGCTTAGGCAGGAATCTGTTTAAATTTAACTCAATTTCTCTTCACTAATAGTCAAAAAAAGTACCAAGAGTAAGAATGTGACAAACTGACACGAAATAATTAACGAGTAACGAGTAACGAAATTTAGAACTGAGACGTTGAACCTGAAATTTGAACCTTTGGCAAACCTTAATCTCGTAACCTTAAACTTGTAACTTTGACTTTTATTAGTTGGAATTTCTATATTTAATTTTGTACTTTGTGGTATATAAAACAGAAGGGATATGTACAATTCAAAAATTATAGGATTAGGTAAATATGTGCCAGATAATGTGGTTACAAATGATGATTTATCTAAAATGATGGACACCACCGATGAATGGATTCAAGAACGTACGGGTATTATGGAACGCCGTTGGATAAAAGAAGGCAGCGATGATACCTCGGCAGTTATGGGAGCCAAAGCCGCTAAAGTAGCTATCGAACGCGCTGGCTTAACCAAAGATGATATTGACTTTATTGTATTTGCAACATTAAGTCCCGATTATTACTTCCCGGGTTGTGGGGTGCAAATTCAAGATTTATTGGACATGCGCACTATTGGAGCCTTGGATGTTAGGAACCAATGTTCGGGTTTTGTGTATGCCATTTCGGTAGCCGACCAATTTATTAAAACAGGTATGTACAAAAATGTTTTGGTTATTGGCGCCGAGTACCATAGCAACGGATTGGACAAAACCACCAGAGGGCGCGGTGTAACGGTTATTTTTGGAGATGGGGCAGGTGCTTGTGTCCTTACTAGAGAAGAAGATACCACAAAAGGTATTTTGTCTACGCACTTACATAGTGAAGGTAAATATGCCGATAAGTTAATTGTAGAGTCACCAAGCATTGCACATTGGGTGCCCGAAATTCTGGTAGCTGGTGATGAAGATGTATCGTATTTTCCATTTATGGATGGTACGTTTGTGTTTAAGCATGCGGTGGTCCGTTTTAGTGAGGTTATTATGGAAGGTTTACAAAAAAACGGTTTGCAGAAAGAAGATATAGATATGTTGATCCCGCATCAAGCCAATTTACGGATTGCCCAATTTATTCAAAAGAAGTTTGGTTTAAGCGACGATCAGGTTTTTAACAACATTATGAAGTATGGAAACACAACGGCGGCTTCTGTTATTATTGCGCTTACCGAGGCCTGGGAAGCAGGAAAAATAAAACCAGGAAATAATGTGGTACTTGCAGCCTTTGGTAGTGGTTTTACTTGGGCAAGTGCGATTATTAAATGGACATAATTCCTGCGGAAGCAGGAGTCCAATAAAAAAACAAAAAACCCGAAACGTTAGAGTTTCGGGTTTTTCTAGCTATTAATCAACTTCAACTAACACTTATGTGAAGAATCTAGTATATTAGACGTAGAAAACGCCATAATATTGCACAGATTTTATTATTTAACTTTTTTTAACATGCACGAAAAAAACCCGAAATATAAATATTCCGAGTTTTTATATGATTATACGAATCTCTCAATTACGAATCTGATAATGTGAAGGTGACTAACTCTAAATAATTATTCTTTCGTTTGGCTAGATTGTATATTACGTTTAACGTTTTAACACTGTGTTTATTGCGCTGAAAATCCATGTTTATGAAATTTAACATTTATTTGTGAAAATGGCTATGGAACCCATATAAAGTTTTTCAATCAACTAAAGACGAGAAATGTTTGATTTAACAGAAGAACTGTTTAAACTTTTTTGATTGAAGCGAAATCCCGATAGCTCTGTCGGGAAGAAATCTTTTGATCAATTGAAGACTTTTTTTTTACTGCATTGCATCGCTACGGGGTAAAAAAAAAGAATTGGATGTCTCGTTGAGCTTGTCGAAGTGTTTATTTTGATGATATGGTTAAACCAAACGGAACTTTAAATGAATACTTAAAATGACCTTTAAAACTTGCAATGATTACCCAGAATTTTTTAACATATTGCCTAAAGATTGGCAAGAAGGCATCCTGCCTTTTTGGCAAACCTATAAAATGACCACCCAAGGTTATTTACTGGTTGAAAAAAACCAAATAATTGCTGGAGGTTTGGTGTTCTCAAAATGCCCACCAGATATGCTGTATGCCGAAAGCGAAGCTAATTTATGGTTCGATACGGGCTATTTGTACGTGGGCTTTATTTATGTTATTGAAGAAAGGAGGCAACAGAATTTAGGCTCTGTTTGGTTGGACCATCTAAAGAGAATGTATCCAAACCAAAAGTATTGGTTAACCATTGAAGATTTAAAACTCGATGCTTTTTACATTAAAAACGGATTTAAACGTATTAAATCCTTATATAATAATGGAGTGGAAGAAGTGGTTTATACTTTTGAACCTATTCAATGATATTCAACCATATCCCCCACCGCAAGCGACCAAGCATCAACCAAACCAGCATTCACTTCAAGCACATATTTTGCAGGAACGTTGGACGGTAAAGACGTTTCGTCCATAGGTTTCGCATTTTTTTGAAAACTGACCATGGTTCTGTTGGCATCCAAATAAATAATATCCAATGGTATTTTGGTATTTTTCATGTAAAAATAACGTTCAGTTACATCATCAAAAACAAACAACATGCCTTGATTGTTTTGCAAGGATTCCCGGTACATCAACCCCGTTTGAATATCAAAATCGGTATCGGCTATTTCAATGTCCAGTTTTATTTCGGTAGAATCGGCCACTTTAAAAATGGTGAGTTCGCCTTCTTTTTTAAAGGTGACTTCGGTTTGCTCCACCTCTTTTTTGTCCTCTTTACAGCCAGAAAGACTGATTGCAAGAACACTTAAAATTAAAACAACTCTTTTAACAACCATTTTATCTAACCACGTTTTTAGGTTTGTAAAGAAACATAAAATACAATCCGATAATAATAAACGGAATGCTTAACCACTGCCCCGTGTTTAAACCAAACCAATTGATGTATTCATCGCCTTGGGGTTCCTTTACAAATTCCACAAAGAATCGGATGGTCCATAACAAAACCAAAAACAAACCGAACAAAAATCCTGTTTGGTCTCTTTTAGACGTTTTTGAATAGAAATACCATAAAATTAAAAACACAAAAACATAGCAAAACGATTCGTATAATTGTGCGGGATGGCGATATGGAATTTCTTCTAATAGAGCCGGATTGTTGGCAATGGCATCATAGGCTTTTTGAACATTTTTTATGCCTGTTACACGAACCACGTCGTATTTGTTATAATAGTCTTGAATAAAACGAACACCGAAAGGAAAGTCTTGAGGCTCGGTTACCTTACCAATAATTTCAGAATTTATAAAATTGCCGATCCTAATAAAAATAGCACCCGAAGCCACCGAAATAACCACGCGGTCCAATATCCAAAGCAAGGATTTATATTTATATTTTATGCGGTACAAATACATGCCTATAATAATACCAATAGCGGCACCATGGCTTGCCAATCCTTGAAAACCTGTAAATTCAATACCGCCTTTAAATCTGAAAGGAAGAAAAATGCTGAAAAAATCTTCTGAAATCAATTCCGATTGATAAAACAGTACATGGCCCAAACGCGCGCCCAACATGGTAGCAACCACGGTATAAATAAACAGTGGATCCAGATATTCCAGTGATACTTTTTCTTTGGTAAAAATACGTTTCATAATGTACCAACCCAGTACAAATGCCACCACCCACATTAAGCTGTAAAAGTGCAGTTTAAAATTTCCAATAATATCAATACCTGTTATGGGGTTCCAATCAAATTTTAATAGGTACATAGGTTTTAATTTTCAGTGTAAATAGTTATTTGCTTTATTTTTTCGTGTAATGGTTATCGAAGCTCTACAATTTCAACTTCAAATATTAGATCAGTTTTTGGTGGAATACTTTTGTTTCCGGTTTCACCATAGGCTAAATGATAGGGAATAAATAAAGTCGCTTTATCACCAACACTTAGCTGTTGCAAGCCTTCTTTAAATCCTGAAATCATGCGGGCATTCGGACCAATATCGGCAGGTATGGGTTGGTATTGGTTTGCTGCTTTACGTTGTTCGTTTACCATATCAAAGGCTTCGGCGGTTTCCAATTTGCTGGTTTCAAGCAGTTGCCCGTTTTCAAAATATACCGCATAGTGCGTTAATATTTTAGAGGTTTCTGTTAATTTCTTTCCCGTTCCTTTTTCGGTTATAATATACTGTAAACCAGAAGGCAATGTGGTGGCCTGTTCTTTTTGTTTATTGAATTTTTCGGCAGAGGCCTTTAAAATGGCTTCGGTTTTTGCCGCTTTTTCCTTTTCCAATTTTTCTGCTTTTGCAAAATGATTGATAAACACTTTGGGAGCGTCAAAAGAGTTTGCGTTGTTGCCCTTTCTTATAATGTTCAATTCCTTAATAACAACATCTTCAACAGGTTTGTTGTTAGTTCCTGTTTTAACATTGGAAATGCTATCCAGAACGTCTAGACCAATTACAAGTTCGCCAAAAACCGAATGCCTATTATCTAGGCGTGGTTTAGGGACTTCGGTTACAAAAAACTGGCTTCCATTGGTGTTGGGCCCGGAATTCGCCATAGATAAAATACCGGGTTTGTTATGTTTTAAGGCAGGGTGGAATTCATCCATGAATTTGTAACCCGGATTTCCAGAACCTGTACCGGTAGGATCGCCACCTTGAATCATAAAGCTGTCAATAACCCGATGAAAAATAGTGCCATTATAAAACTTTTTTCCAATGTAGGCACTGTCAACCATGGTATTGGTGCCTTCTGCAAGCGATACGAAATTGGCAACCGTAACAGGCGTTTTATCATAAGCCAATTTGGCTACCATTACGCCTTTTGTGGTAATAAATTCTGCGTAAATGCCATCTTCAAGCTCAGGGTATGGTGCTTTACAAGATGAAAAGCATGCCAAAAGGATATATAAAATGGCTATGGGATTTTTTAACTGCGGCATACTATTTTGTTTGGTTTTGGGTAATGGAATGTACGGTAACTTCGCAAATTAAAGGCATATTGGTTCCTATTTTATGTTCGTCGCCATAATAGCCATACGCTTTTTGGGATGGGAAAATAAAGGTGACGGTTTCGCCCGTTTTCATAAGTTTCAACCCTTCGCGCAACCCTGTAAACAATTCTTCCCTGTCCATGGCATACGCCTGCGGTTGAATCTCTTCCTTAGAATATATCACGCTGCCATTTAATGTTTTTACATTGTAATCAAAATTAACGATGGCTCCAAAATTGGGCGTTCCAATAGAATCGGATTCCACTTTGGTGTTGTAGTAATACCAAAATCCACTTTCAGAAGCCACGTAATCAGTGTCCTTTTTCTGCTGCATGATTTTTTTAATATGCGCCTGCTCTTTGGCATTCAATTTTTTGTTCCGCTCTACCGAAGCATCAATAAAAGAGCCACTCTTTACAGAAATGGGGCGTCTGGCTTCGGGCGATTTACAGCTAAACATAGCAAGCAAAACAAGGGTTAGTAGGTATAATTTATTCATGGTTTAGGGCTTTATTATAACTGGGCAATATACTAATAAATTTTTCAACGGTATCTTTTAGCGACAAATAGCTTTTCCCTCCAGCAGCATTTATATGGCCACCACCGTTAAAATGCGTTCTGGCCACATCGTTTACCGAAAAGTCACCTTTGGAACGCAATGAAATTTTAATAATGCCTTCTTGTTTGTCCTCAATAAAAATGGCTGCCAAAACAACATGTTCCAATGAAAGGCCATAATTAACAATGCCTTCGGTATCACCTTTTTTGTAATCGTACCTGTTCAGTTCTTCTTGTGATAGTGTAATGTATGCAGTCCTTGATTCTGGTACCACTTTTAAATTGGTCAATGCGCAGCCCAATAACTGTAAGCTTTTATAACTATTGGTATCGAAAACATGGTTGTGTATGTCGGCATTATTGGCACCTTTTTCAATAAGGTGTGCTACAATTTCATGCGTTTTGCTCGTGGTACAAGGAAACCGGAAAGAGCCTGTATCGGTCATGATCCCCACATATAAACACGTAGCAATGGTGGCATCAATCAAATCCGTACCATCTAAGAAGTTGATAAAATGATACACCATTTCGCAAGTAGAACTCATGCTAACATCGCTAAACATGTAAGTAGCATAATCCTCTGGCGCTTGGTGATGATCTATCATGATTTTAATCGCCTTACTTTCAGCTAGAACCGTTTCCATGTTGCCCGTTCTATGGAAGGCATTAAAATCTAAAGTAAAAATAAGGTCCGCTTCGTTTATTAAGGTATCACAAATTTTGGTCTGGGAATCGTATTTTAGGATGCTATCCTCTCCCGGAATCCATTTTAAAAAGTTGGGATAATCATTGGGTGCTATGACGTTTGCTTGATGATTTCCCTTTAAAAGATAATGGTAAAGCCCAAGGGTAGAGCCAATAGCATCACCATCGGGGTTTTTGTGCGGTACAAGAACTATCTTTTTTTTTGTTGACAACAACTGTTTTAGGCTTGAAATATCGTGTTTATCCATAGATAGCGAATATACAATATTTTTAAAATTTGATAGCCTTGTTTTTATGGATAAATACTTTACTTTTGCACCCAAAATCACAAGAGGTTTGTAAGTTTGTCTTCCTTAAATTTGTTTTAATATTTCATGAAGACCTATTTACCACATACTGAACCCATTAAAACAGTTAAAATGGCAACAAACAGAACATTTACCATGCTAAAACCCGATGCGGTTGAAAAAGGACACATTGGTGGCATACTAGAAAAAATTTCGGCTTCCGGATTTAGAGTGGTCGCTATGAAATTAACACAAATGACCAAAGCGGATGCGCAAACATTTTATGCCATACATAAGGAGCGTCCGTTTTTTAACGATTTGGTTGCGTATATGACCAGAGGCCCGATAGTGGCAGCAATTTTAGAAAAAGAAAATGCCGTGGAGGATTTTAGAGCTTTGATTGGAGCTACAAACCCTGCGGATGCTGCTGAAGGCACCATTAGAAAATTATTTGCGGATTCCATAAGTGAAAATGCGGTACACGGAAGTGATAGTGATGATAATGCAGCTATTGAAAGTGCTTTTCATTTCTCGGGAAGGGAGATGTTTTAAAATCATTCTTGCCCTATAAAGAATCAAGACCACTTCGCTGATAGTCCCGATAGCATATTATCAGGATTTTTTTTGTTTTTTCGTAGGAAAAATTAATTATCTTTACGTAAAAACAGCAACGTAAAACTTACTATATCCTGATCTATTCTATTTATGGGATATTTACGATAAAAGTAACCATATAACACGTTAGGCACAATGGCCAGCTACCGAACCCATAACGGCAAACAGAACTCAAAACGTTACTTAGAATTCTTTACCCGCGCGATT
>NZ_JBFVFE010000075.1:0-15738 GCF_052728615.1 Mariniflexile sp.
ATAAATCGTAAATCGTACTTCATAAATCGTAAATCGTACTTCATAAATCGCAAATCGTACTTCATAAATCGTAAATCCCTTTATCCTCTTCTTTTAAATAAATCGTAAATCGTACTTCATAAATCGTAAATCGTACTTCATAACTCGTAAATCCCTTTATCCTCTTCTTTTAAAATATCCCAATAGTTTTTTTACGTAGCTTTCATCAACACGACAATCAATGGTGCCCGCTCCGGCTTTACTAAAACTATCTTTGTAATAGGTTACTTTTTCGTTGTAATATTTACCGTAATTAAGACGTACTTTTTTTGATGATGTGTTAACCAACATGAGTTCGCCCGTTTCTTCATCTTCCATTTGAACGATTCCTAAATTGGGGATCTTTTCTTCACGTTTATCATATACACGAATTCCCGTAACATCGTGTTTTCCCGAAACAATTTTCATGGTTTGATGGTAATCGTCTGCCATAAAATCGGATAGCACAAATACAATGGCTTTCTTTTTCATCACATTTTGCATGAACTTTAACGCCTCTACTAAATTGGTTTGTTTACTTTCTGGATGAAATTCTATCAGTTCGCGAATAATACGAAGCACGTGTGAACGTCCTTTTTTTGGCGGAATATAAAGCTCCACTTTATCTGAAAATAAAATCAACCCAATTTTATCGTTGTTCTGGGTTGCCGAAAACGCCAATGTAGCCGCTATTTCGGTCACTACTTCGTTTTTAAATTGTTCAACAGTACCAAATAATTCAGAACCCGAAACATCCACCATAAGCATCATGGTCAGTTCACGTTCCTCCTCAAAAACTTTTATAAAAGGTTCGCTATAGCGTGCCGTCACATTCCAATCGATATTCCGAACATCATCACCAAACTGATATTGGCGTACTTCACTAAAAGTCATACCACGTCCTTTGAAGGTGGAATGGTATTCGCCTCCAAAAATATGATCGGACAACCGCCGTGTCTTGATCTCAATTTTTCGTACTTTTTTTAGTAATTCTTTAGTATCCATTTTCTAATTTACGATTGTAGATTTTTGATTTACGATTTCTCATACCAACGGAAATCACAAATCGTAATTCGTCATTCTAAAATCTGAAATCCTAGGGTACTTCTATCTCATTAACTATCTTGTTGATGATGTCAACAGATGTTACGTTTTCAGCTTCCGCCTCGTAAGTAATGCCTATTCTGTGTCTTAACACATCATAAACAATGGCACGTACATCTTCTGGAATCACATATCCACGGCGTTTTATAAAGGCGTAACATTTGGCAGCAATGGCTAAATTGATACTTCCACGCGGCGATGCTCCAAACGAAATGAGCGGTTTTAAATCGGCAAGTTTATATTTTTCAGGGTAACGGGTGGCGAAAATAATATCGAGAATGTATTTTTCAATTTTCTCGTCCATATATACTTCACGTACTACTTGTTGTGCTTTTAAAATTTGTGCTACCGAAACTACCGGATTCACTTTGTCCCAAGCACCTTTCATGTTGGCTCTCATAATCAATTGCTCTTCGGCAATTTTCGGGTAGTCAATAACGGTTTTCAGCATAAATCGGTCAACCTGCGCTTCTGGTAATGGATAGGTTCCTTCTTGTTCCACTGGGTTTTGAGTTGCCATTACCAAAAATGGTTTGTCTAAAATAAAGGTTTCATCACCAATGGTTACTTGCTTTTCCTGCATCGCCTCCAGTAAAGCCGATTGTACTTTTGCTGGTGCACGGTTAATCTCATCTGCCAACACAAAATTTGCGAAAATGGGCCCTTTTTTAATAGAAAAATCGCTTAACTTCATGTTATAAATCAAAGTTCCTGTTACATCGGCAGGTAATAAATCGGGGGTGAACTGTATTCTGCTAAAACTCCCGTCCACCGCTTGAGCCAAGGTATTAATGGCCAAGGTTTTTGCAAGTCCTGGAACACCTTCAAGCAATATGTGCCCTTGCCCCAGCAAACCAATCAGCAAACGCTCCACCATGTGCCTTTGCCCCACGATGACCTTGTTCATTTCTAGCATCAGTAAATCAACAAAAGCACTTTCTCTTTCAATTTTCTCGTTAATGGTCTTAATATCAATTGTACCTGTTTCTTCCATCATTTATATTTTTTTATAACGCCCGAATATAGTGAGGTTATTTGAGCAGTGCAAATTGTTAAAATTTTTCTTTTAACGCTGTTAAATATTGGTTAAAATAACCATTGTAAACAGTTAATAATAGGTTAAAAACAACGGTTTTTTAAAAGTATGCCACAAGCTAATCATTATTAAATCAAGTTTAAGTATTTTTATGGATGAATTGAAACTGCTTAATATTAAAAAAAATGACAAAAACCGCCCTAATAACAGGCGCCACCAGCGGCATAGGACATGCTACAGCACATGAGTTTGCAAAACATGGCATCAAGTTGATTTTGTGTGGACGCCGATTGGAACGCCTTCACACCATTCAAAAAGATTTGGAAAAATTGACCGATGTGCACATTTTAAATTTTGATGTGCGTGATAAAGAAGCAACCTTTAAAGCCATAGAAACATTACCGGAAACTTTTAAAACCATCGATATTTTAATAAACAACGCAGGAAACGCGCATGGGTTAGACCCAATAAATGAAGGTAGTATTGACGATTGGGATGCGATGATGGACATTAACGTAAAAGGATTACTATATGTAAGCAAAGCGGTTATCCCACAAATGACTGAACGGCAATCGGGGCATATTATCAATATTGGTTCTTCGGCAGGAAAAGAAGTGTATCCAAAAGGGAATGTATATTGCGGCAGTAAACATGCGGTTTTGGCCATTACCGAAGGCATGCGCATTGATTTAAATCCGTTCGGAATAAAAGTAGGTGCCATAAACCCGGGTTTGGTTGAAACTGAATTTTCCCAAGTACGCTTTAAAGGTGCTGAAATAGCCGATTCGGTTTATAAAGGCTTTAAAGCGTTGCAAGCTGAAGATGTGGCGGAGGTTATCTATTTTGTGGTATCTCGCCCACTGCACGTAAACATTGCTGACATGCTTATTTTTCCAACAGCTCAAGCTAATAGTGTTACAGTAAAGAAAACCTTTTAATTTGATTTTATGGCCAAACCCAAAATGATTAATATTCTTCAAATTTTATGTTTCAGTATCGGTTTTATTTCCTGTAAAAATACGGCTCAAAAAATTGAAGATTCAAGATTCATCAGTTACATTATAAACCCGAAAAATCAAGACTTAAAATTCTATTTGAAGAATAAAGACAACGTTAATTTTTCTTCCTTTCAAAATTTAAAAACTGAACTTGAAAAGGAGAATAAAAAACTTATTTTCGCTACAAATGGTGGCATGTTCAATAGAGAATTTAATCCTCAAGGACTTTATATTGAAAATGGCAAAACAATTTCATTATTAGATACCCTGCAACAGAATTCTGGTAACTTTTATTTACTGCCAAACGGTGTTTTCTATTTGACTAAGGAAGGAAAACCTGTTATATGCAAAACTGAAAAATTTAAAGCTAAGGAAACGATAAAATATGCTACCCAATCTAGTCCTATGTTGGTAATTGGTAATAACATCCATCCAAAATTCACTAAAGGTTCCAAAAACATGAATATACGTAATGGTGTTGGAATTCGCCCTAATGGCAATATCGTTTTTGTTATGTCTAAGGGAAAAATTAATTTTTATGATTTTGCCTTATATTTCAAATCGATTGGTTGTAAAAACGCATTATACCTTGATGGATTTGTATCAAGAACTTATTTGCCTTCCAAAAATTGGATACAGTTGGACGGAGGTTTTGGAGTAATAGTTGCCGAAACGGAAAAATTGAACTAAAAACAATGAGATTTCCGCCTATGCGGGAATGAAAAAGATGATCAACAAACGCCTACTTATAAAACACCTGTTGGCCCACAACGATGAGAACAGTTTTTACGACAAAAAACGCAGGATCGATATTGGTTTTAAAGAAGGAAAAGCGAAGTTTTTAAAACATATTTGTGCGCTTTCAAACAGCAACCCTAAAAACAACTCGTTCATTGTTATTGGCGTTGAAGATGAGGACAACGATATTGTTGGGGTCGATTTTTTTGACGATAGCAAAATCCAAAACCTCATCAATGCCTATTTAACCAATCCGCCCATTGTTCAGTACGAAAACATTCCGTTTCCTCATTTGCCAGACCATAAAGTGGTGGGATTGGTTACTATTAGGCCAACGGGTAAAATAACATCGTTAAGAAAAAATATCTGGAAATATTACGGGGGTTCCGTGTTTTTTAGAGATGGCAGTATGAGTATGCCCAAGGTGTTTGATATTGAAATAAAAGACATCAACTCCAAAATTGTGGAGGCCATTGAAAACAATTCGCAAAACAATATTGAGCACACATTAAACGGCGTTTTCGATTTTATGAAAAACCGAAAGGACTACAACCCGCAATACAAAGTTTTTAAGGAATATTTTGTGGTGTGCTGGTCGGGACAAAAAAAAACAGTTAAAAACGAAGTTTTCTATTCCAGGGTTGATATTGAACTGATTAACGAACAGGTGCGTTTGTTTTTTTCTGCGTTGGATGAGGTTGCTATTTTTATTGATGAAGATTCCTTTAAAATAATTGAATATGTAAATCTCGGATTTCAAAATTCCAATACCTACTATCCATTGGAAGAAACGGTCATTAATTTTGAAAATAATGTTAATTATAACATTGAAACCAAACTTTTATTTGAACCACCCCAGTACGATAAAAAAGTGTTGCACCATATATATAATACGACAAACGCCATTTTAGAAAAGCTAAAGAAAGGACTTCAGTTTACAAAAAATGAAGAACTGGATTTAAAAAATTTACCTTTCACATACTTGATTTGCTATTTGAATTTATTTCATGAAGCCATTGATAAATTGGAAGAAGCCAAACCCTTTTTGAGAGCGCATAATGAAGAATTATACCAACATTATAAAGAATCGATGCGCGTTTTGAGAAAGGTTAAATATAGTTAACAACTTTGTTGAAAAAACTTAACCATAACTTAACTTTAGGCTTTCGCTTCGTGGGAAAAAAAACATATATTTGCACCGCTATTAATCTTTTTAAGATATAAATCCTGTCTCTCTCCCGAGTAATCCCGATCTATCGGGACGGCATTGAGGCAGGGTTTTTTTCTGCGTTCATTTGAAGCACATTAATTAGGCAAACAACAACGGGCCTTATCCCATAAAGTACGTGTGTTTTAAATGAAAGGGCATAAAAAAAGGCGAACAAGTGTTCACCTTTTTTTGCCCCAAATCTACCATGAACTTAACCTACTTATGTTATGGTAAAACTAAGTTATGTGTATTTTAAACAATCTTAATATTTATTAGACAAAATACTGTTTTATCAGATTAAATGCGTTTTTCGTAATATTTGTGATTTATAAAAGATAAAGCAGCAATTAATAGGCGCGTTCTTTATTGCCTTCGTAAAAGTTTATAAATGCACGGTTCACTACCCTGTTTCCACCTACTGTGGGGTAGTTTCCAGTAAAATACCAATCGCCTAAATGTTCTGGACAAGCCTTATGCAAATTTTCAACCGATTGAAAAATAATTTTTACTTCAGCTTCAATGCTATCGTCACTTAAAAGTTCTGCAATCTTATCGGATATTTGTTCATCTGTAAAAGGGTCATAAATTTCCTTAACAAAATTTTGAACATATACATCTTCCAATTCTGTTTGATCGATGCATTTATCATAAACATCTTTCACAATATGGTATTGGTTATTTTCTTTTAACAATGCCAATGCAGCACTAAATGCCACTAAGCTTTCCAGATTTGCCATATCAATGCCATAACAATCTGGGTAGCGTATTTGTGGCGCCGAGGAAACCACAACAATCTTTTTTGGATGTAAGCGGTCAAGCATTCTTAAAATACTCTTTTTTAGCGTAGTACCTCGCACAATACTATCGTCTATGATTACTAAGTTGTCTGTTGGCTTTATCACGCCGTAAGTAACATCGTAAACGTGTGCCACCAGATCATCCCTACTACTATCCTCAGTAATGAAAGTTCTCAGTTTAACATCCTTAATGGCAATTTTCTCAACTCGAATGCGCTCTGATAAAATTTCTGTAACTTTTTCAGCAGATATAGAGCGTTGCCCCGTTAAAATGGCCGCTGTTTTGTTTTTGTTTAAAGCCGCTTCAGCTGTTTCTATCATACCAAAAAATGACGTTTCAGCGGTATTGGGAATATAAGAAAAAACAGTGTTTTTTGTGTCGTTCCCTATAGCCTCCAACACTTTGGGCATCAATAACTTACCAAGCATTTTGCGCTCTTGGTAAATTTCGGCATCACTACCACGCGAGAAATAAATACGTTCAAAGGAACATGCTTTACGCTCCAAAGGTTGTAATATTTTTTTAATGGAGACTTTTCCGGAGTTTTTAGTAATAAGGGCATGTCCGGGCTCCAATTCCTTTACATCTTCAAACTTCACATTAAACACGGTTTGAATAACCGGACGCTCAGATGCTATCACCACAACTTCATCATCTTTATAATAATAAGCTGGTCTGATGCCTGCGGGATCTCTTAGCACAAACGAATCGCCATGACCGATAAGTCCAGCCATGGCATATCCGCCATCCCAATTTTTTGCAGCTCTTCTTAAAATTTTGGCAACGTTTAAACGTTCCGCTATTTGTGGCGAGGCTTCTCTTTTGTTGTAGCCTTCTTTTTTTAGGTCTTTATAAATTTTACTGACGGCATCATCCAAAAAGTGACCGATTTTTTCCATGATGGTAATGGTATCGGTATATTCTTTTGGGTGTTGGCCCAATTCAATAAGGTTCCTGAAAAGCTCTTTAACATTGGTCATGTTAAAATTTCCCGCCATTATTAAATTTCGGTGCATCCAATTGTTCTGCCTTAAAAAAGGATGCACACTCTCAACACTGTTTTTCCCGAAAGTACCGTAACGCACATGCCCCAATAACACTTCGCCTATGTAGGGAATGTTTTTCTTTTGAAGCGCTACATCATCGCTATATTCTGGGTGATCTGCAAACTCTTTATTAACGCGTTCGTTTATTTGGGCAAAAATATCCTGAATGGGTTGTTGGGCTATGGAACGTACCCTGCTAATGTAGCGTTCGCCAGGTTTTGTGTTAAGCTTAATACTTGCAAACCCAGCACCATCTTGACCACGATTGTGCTGTTTTTCCATCATAAGGTACATTTTGTTTACCCCATAAAAAGCACTGCCATATTTTTCTTTATAAAATTCCAGTGGTTTTAAAAGCCGTATAACCGCTATTCCACACTCGTGTTTTAATACATCACTCATTTGTAAATGTTTTCGCTTTGCTCATTGACTTTGTTTCATATCGTTGAATTCGTGGATCTTTGATTTCTCGGAAATGATAAATAGTATTTTAAATTAAAAACGCGCTCTATTTTGAGCGCGCTGGTTTATGCTAATTTTATGTCAAATTGTGTTAATTGTTTAAATTGCAACAATCGTTTATGTACTTCTTCATATTCTAAATTCTCCATGCGTTCTGTACCAAACTTTTCAACACAAAATGATGCTAATGTGGAGCCGAAAATAACAGCGTTCTTCATATTTTCAAAAGAGGTGTCGCCCGTTTTGGCAATATAACCTGCAAATCCGCCTGCAAAGGTATCGCCAGCTCCTGTTGGATCGAACACTTCCTCTAAAGGTAAAGCGGGTGCATAAAACACATGTTCATTATGGAATAGCAAAGCCCCATGTTCTCCTTTTTTAATCACTACATATTTTGGGCCCATTGTGTGTATTTTTCTAGCAGCAACAACCAAGGAATATTCTCCAGTAAGTTGTCTAGCCTCTTCATCGTTTATGGTAATAACGTCCACGCGTTTCATAACGTTATGTAAATCATCTAAAGCAGAGTCCATCCAAAAATTCATAGTATCTAAAATAACCAATTTTGGTTTTTCTCCCATTTGGTCCAACACACTTAGTTGGACGATAGGATGTAAGTTTCCTAACATCACCACATCAGCATCACGATAATTTTCAGGAACTACGGGATTAAAATTGGCGAGTGTATTTAATTCGGTAATCAAAGTATCCCTGGAATTCATATCGTTATGGTAACGACCGCTCCAAAAGAATGTTTTTCCTTCTTTTACAATTTCAATACCAGAAACATCTATGTTTTTATTGGATAGAACATCTAAATATTTTTGTGGGAAATCGCCTCCTACAATAGAAACTGCGGCTACATCGATATTAAAATGGGAAGCAGCTAAACCAATAAAAGTTGCGGCACCACCAAGGATTTTATCGGTTTTACCGAAAGGCGTTTCAATGGCATCAAAAGCTACAGTGCCAACAATTACTAATTTACTCATAAAGAGGTGTGATATTTTTGCTGCAAATATAAGGCTTTTAGCCACTAATACACGAATCTTTTTTTATGAATATTATTCCTCGTTTCCAGAATTAAAATGTCGTAAAAAAGCATTTGGATTGTTCAAAAATGATTTGGTAACCGCATAATGATCTGTGTTTTCAAGTGGTGTTTTTTGCATGCTTTCTTGTGTAATCTCATAAATTGAAGCATTAGGATAAGCTAATAACATGGGCGAATGGGTGGCGATAATAAATTGCGAATTGTGTTGTTGCAGGTGGTTGTTCAAAAAATAAATTAAGGTTAATTGTTTTGCGGGTGATAAAGCTGCCTCGGGTTCGTCCAAAAGATAAATGCCCCGGGTGTTTATCATTTCGTGCATGATATGAAGATAGGCTTCGCCATGTGAAAACGCGTTGAGTTCCTGCCCATAATTTTGGCGCATTTGTTTTAATTGATAATTGGCACTTTCGGTCATTTGTTCAATGATATGTTTTGGAACACTATCGTGTAAATCGCCCATTTGGTCTTGTATTTTTGTGCCTACGCGATGCACACTGTTTAGGTAATCCCCAAAATCTTCAGCCCTAAAAAAGAAACCAACAGACCGTTCTATGTTCCAGGTCAATTCTAAATATGGCAATAGGGTTTTGGCGGCATCAAAACTGCTTTTGGAATAGCTGGAACCGTCCATGTGTGGGAGTTGCAACCTGCAAGCCAAGGTTTCCAAAAGGGTGGATTTTCCAGTGCCATTTTCGCCTACCAAAAAGGTTATTTGGTTAGATAAATCGATGTTTTTGGCGTATTTAATGGCAGGCACATCAAAAGGGAAAGGGTGTGTTCTTTCTGTATTTATATTTAGAGTTGAAAGGTATGGCATTTAAGAAAGTGTAATAAATTGTCTTTCAAATTTAATGAAATATTAGTAATAAAACCCGTATATTTATACAGAGAAAACGATTTTAAAAACGATTTTAGATTATTATAGTGAACTCTTTATTTAATAAGCTTTTTTTGCTTTGTGTATTTTGTGACTTCTTAGTGTATCTCCGTGCTATAGCTGTGGCACAAAGGTTCACAAAACTTTACACAAAGATTCACAAAGATTCTTGAGTTCCTAAAAAGTGTTTGTCTTAATATATTTATAGTATTAAACATGAAATTATGAAAAGCGGAAAAAGAAAAGAGGTGGTTTTAGATAAAGAAATGCTCTCACTTTCAAAAGATTATAAGATAATGATTGATAAATCGATAAACAATCATAATAACGGAAAAACCAATTATACAGCTTGGAGCACCGTTAAAAAAGAACAGTTTAGATAATGGTTTATAAATAACTTATTTCCTCCCAAAATCCGCAGGAATTTCACCCCAAGCTTTGGTTTCCCATTTTACAATAGTTGTGGTATAGGTGTTTGTTTTTAACCAATTTTCAGCCCTATCAACCAATTCAAATAGGGTTTTGTTTTTTGCATGGCGTTCTAACTTGGTGTTGCAGCGTTTCTTTTTTACCCAACTGATGGCCGTTTTGCTGTCGGTGTATAAAATGCGGTCGCTATTGTTTTTTTTAAGCAAGGCTAAACCATGTACTAATGCTAAAAACTCCCCAATATTATTGGTGCCTTCTGCAAAAGGGCCTTGGATAAATAATTGTTTTTTTGTTTTGGTATCAACCCCTCGGTATTCCATAATGCCAGGGTTTCCGCTAGATGCCGCATCTACCGAAATGGAATTATAATTAGGATGCCCAATTTTTCTAAGCTGTTCCAAGGATAATTCACTTTTAAATATGGTCTTTTTGCCTACATAATCAAAATAATTGCCTTTTGAGGCTTCTTTGGCGGCATCAAAACTTTCAAACGATTTGTATTGTGCGCCCTCAAAATTGGTTATTTGCGCTTTACAGTCGTTCCAAGTTTCAAAAACACCTGTTTTGTGGCCTTTCCACACTGTGTAATATTTCTTTTTCTTCTTTGACATATTTTGTCATTCCCTCAAAAGAGGGAATCTTATGAAATTATATTTTATCAGATAACAATTTCTGCACAATTATCGGAAAATGTTCCATCTCCAATTCATGGATTTTTGATGCTACATCTTCCGCTGTATCATTTTTTTCTACCGTACATTTTGCTTGAAAAATAATGGCACCCTCATCATAATGTTCGTTTACATAATGAATGGTTATGCCCGTTTCGGATTCCTTATTTTCCACCACAGCATCATGAACGTACTTGCCATACATCCCTTTCCCTCCAAACTTAGGTAACAATGCGGGATGTATGTTAATAACTTTGTTAGGGTATTCATTCAGGATAAATTCAGGAAATTTCCATAAAAAACCCGCCAAAACAATTAAATCGGGTTTTGAAGCCTTTAAAATATTCAGCACATCCTTGGTTTCGGAGAATGCTATTTTGTTAAAAGATAGCGCGCTCACTTTTAATGTTTTGCAACGGTCTAAAACTTTGGCATGTGGATTGTTTGTAAGCACCTGAACAACAGAAGCATGTTCTCTGTTGTGAAAAAACCTGATTAAATTTTCAGCATTCGTTCCACTTCCGGAAGCAAAAATCACGATACGTTTCATCAGCTCTCTTTTATTTTTAAATTATTGTCTGATGCAATTCGTTATTAAAATTCATAGAATGACTAGTAAATTTTCAGCCTCATTTCATTTTACAGACAAGAATGTTTAATTATTTGAACAAAAAAAAGAATAATTATTAACAATTAAGAGTTAAATTTGAAATACTTAAAAGTAATTTTAGTAAATTACCAATACATTTTTAACAGAATAGCAAATTATAAAATAAAGTTTTTTATTTTTGCGACTTAATTAAAACCTTAAATTAAATATTATGTCAGACATTGCATCAAGAGTAAAAGCGATTATCGTGGACAAATTAGGAGTTGATGAGAACGAAGTTGTAACTGAAGCGAGCTTCACAAACGATTTAGGAGCAGACTCTTTAGACACTGTAGAATTAATAATGGAATTTGAAAAAGAGTTCGATATTCAAATTCCAGACGATCAAGCTGAAAATATTGCTACAGTTGGTCAAGCTATCTCTTATATAGAAGCAGCAAAATAAGCAAAAACACTTTATGGAATTAAAGCGAGTTGTAGTCACGGGTTTAGGGGCTTTAACACCTATTGGCAATACCAAAGATGAATATTGGGAAGGCTTGATAAGTGGAAAAAGTGGTGCTGCGCCTATAACATATTACGATACCGAGAAGTTTAAAACCAAGTTTGCCTGCGAACTGAAAAACTTCAATGCGACCGACTTTATAGACCGAAAGCTTGCAAGTAGAATGGATAAATTTACGCAATATGCCATGGTAGCAGCCGATGAAGCCATAGCAGATGCTAAATTGGATTTGGATTCCATGAATAAATTGCGGGTTGGCGTTATCTGGGGAGCAGGTATTGGAGGGCTCGAAACCTTTCAGGAAGAAGTTTTAAACTTTGCCAAAGGTGATGGAACCCCAAGATTCAATCCGTTCTTTATTCCTAAAATGATTGCCGATATTGCTCCCGGAAATATTTCCATTAAATATGGATTTATGGGGCCTAATTACACAACGGTTTCTGCATGTGCTTCTTCCGCCAACGCTATGTTCGACGCGCTGAACTCTATTCGTTTAGGGCATTGCGACGTCGTGGTAACCGGTGGAAGTGAAGCAGCGGTAACTATTGCTGGTATGGGTGGTTTTAATGCGATGCATGCTTTATCAACAAGAAACGAAAGTCCAGAAACAGCGTCGAGACCATTTGACGCTACCAGGGATGGTTTTGTACTTGGGGAAGGGGCTGGCGCACTCGTTTTAGAAGAATATGAGTACGCAAAAGCTAGAGGAGCAAAAATTTATGCTGAGTTTATTGGCGGTGGCCTATCATCTGATGCTTACCACATGACGGCGCCGCATCCAGAAGGAAAAGGTGTTGTTGTAGTTATGAAAAATTGTTTGGAAAATGCCGGCCTAAAACCAGAAGATGTGGACCATATCAATACACATGGAACTTCTACGCCATTAGGCGATGTGGCAGAATTAAAGGCAATTTCAGAAGTATTTGGTAGTCATGCCAAAAAGATAAATATTAATTCGACCAAATCAATGACCGGGCACTTATTAGGTGCGGCAGGTGCTATTGAAGCTATTTCGGTTATTTTGGCAATGGAACATGGTATTGTTCCGCCAACCATTAACCATACAACAGCAGATGAAAACATTGATCCTGAATTAAATTTGACTTTAAACAAGGCTCAAAAGCGCAATATTAAAGTAGGAATGAGTAATACATTTGGATTTGGCGGACATAACGCTTGTGTATTATTCAAAAAACTAGACTGAATCCCGAATGAGAAACATTCGTAACATATTGAATTCCCGTTTTAAACGCAACGGGAATTTTTTTATGGAAGTAACCAAGATCCTTGATTTTAAACCCAAGAGCATTCATTTCTACAAGAAAGCCTTTACACATCGTTCCATGAACATAAAAGATAATAAAGGAAATGCTATTAACTATGAACGCTTGGAGTTTTTAGGCGATGCCATGTTAAGTGCTGTTATTGCTTCCCATCTTTATCTTGAAGTACCCACGGGCGATGAGGGTTATTTAACCAAAATGCGCTCTAAAGTGGTAAGCAGGGAGCATCTTAACGAACTTGGGAAAGATTTGAATTTAATCGGTTTGGTTGAAAGCAAAATACCTCATGGACAGTTTGGAGACAACATACATGGTAATTTATTTGAAGCTTTAGTAGGCGCCATTTTTTTAGACAAAGGCTATAAATACTGCGAAAAATTTATTTATAAACGTGTTATAACACCTTATGTAGATATAGAAACCTTAGAAGGGAAAGTAATAAGCTATAAAAGTTTATTGATAGAGTGGTGCCAAAAAGAGAAAAGAACATTTGGCTATAATGTTTATGAAGATACTGGAAATGATGAGGTTAGGCATTTTTCAGTAAAGCTATCCATAGATGATAAGGTTGTTGCCAAAGCAAGAGCGACTTCAAAGAAAAAGGCCGAGGAAAAAGCTTCAAAGCGAGCGTTTTTTGTGTTCCAGAACAAAATGTCAAGAATGGTATAAATCATTTTGACGACAAAAATTAACTACAACGTTTTAGTTGCTTAACCTGTTAAGATTCGCCTAACTTTTTACAATAGAAAGTTTTTAATATTATATTTACGGCAATTAATATAATTTATGGCGGTACACAAACTCATTATGGACGTTGCATTTGATGAAGAGGTTTGCACTTTAATAGCGATACATTGTACCATTGAAGATTATCGCTTAGCATATCTTATCAATAAACATTTGGGCATTGGCCTAACCCGAAAAGCTTCGGATTTGGATTATAGCGAAGGAAAAACTTCGTATTCAATTTATGAATGGGAAGATGTTGCACAACTTACAACGTGGAGTTTAGTCTCAAATATTTGTAAAACAGATAGTATTCAACACGTAAATTATAAATCATTGTTTGATTCACAAGAAAAAATAACCAAAACAACCTATTTAATACCAGAATATAAGGCTGTTAACTATTTTTTAAAGATAGATAACGAGTTCAATTTAAGTAAAGAAACGCATATTTTAAATCGTATAAATAAAATTGCGCAAGTTGCCACAGCCTTTAGTATTGATATCGATCAATTAAAATCAAAAGACAATTTAATTTTTAGCTAATGCCATTAAGAAAAAAAACCAAGATAGTAGCGACCCTAGGACCCGCTACAAGCACCAAGGAAGTTTTAAAAGGAATGCTTGAAGAAGGCTGTAATGTTTTTAGAATCAACTTTTCGCATGCCGATTATAAAGATGTAACAGAGCGTATTAAAATGATACGCGAGCTAAATGATGAATTTGGGTTTACTGCCGCTATATTGGCAGATTTACAAGGGCCAAAATTACGCGTAGGTGTCATGAACGATGACGTTTTTGTAAACCCTGGCGATGAAATAATATTTGCAACTGGCGAACGTTTTGTAGGCACGAAAGATCGTGTTTACATGACCTACGATAAGTTTCCACAAGATGCGAAACCAGGTGAGCGTATTCTTTTGGATGATGGTAAATTACTTTTTGAAGTGGTTTCAACCAATAAAATAAATGAAGTAAAAGCAAAAGTGGTTCAAGGCGGTCCCTTAAAATCGAAAAAAGGGGTAAACCTTCCCAATACCAATATTTCACAACCAGCATTGACCGAAAAGGATATTGAAGACGCCATTTTCGCCATAGGTCAAGATGTGGATTGGATAGCCTTGTCGTTTGTTCGCCATGCTGAAGATTTAATGCAGTTGCGCGATTTGATTGAGAAACATACCGAACACAAAATACCCATTATAGCTAAAATTGAAAAACCGGAAGCGGTAACAAACATCGATAAAATTGTGGCGCATTGCGATGGTATTATGGTAGCGCGTGGCGACTTGGGTGTGGAAGTTCCAGCAGAAGAAGTGCCACTTATCCAAAAACAATTAGTACTTAGAGCCAAAAAAGCTAGGATTCCAGTCATTATAGCGACCCAAATGATGGAAACCATGATTTCTAGTTTAACACCAACCAGAGCAGAAGTAAACGACGTGGCAAATTCCGTTATGGATGGGGCTGATGCCGTTATGCTATCTGGCGAAACATCGGTAGGCTTGTATCCCGTTCAGGTTATCAAGCAAATGGCAAACATATTAATGAGTGTAGAAAACTCTTCTTTAATTAAAGTGCCACAATTGCCTCCACACATACGTACCAATCGTTACATCACAAAATCTATATGTTACCATGCCGCCACCATGGCAAACGAGATTCCTGCCAAAGCCATTTCAACGTTAACAAATAGTGGTTATACAGCGTTTCAAATTTCAGCTTGGAGACCTTTATGCCATATTTTGGTTTTTACATCAAACAAGCGTATCCTAACCCGATTGAGTTTGCTTTGGGGAGTGCGTGCTTTTTATTATGATAAGTTTGTTAGTACCGACGAAACCATTGAGGATGTAAATGCCATCGCCTGTAAAATGGGGTATTTGGAAGAAGGCGATATGCTAATTAGTTTAGCGGCCATGCCTATTCAAGACAAAGGAATGGTAAACACGCTGCGTGTTACTGAAATTACTACTAATTGTAAGTTTTAAATACTGTTTTGGGCGTACTTAATTTTAAAAGCCATCTTTCAAAAATGGCTAAAAAAAGCCCCTGTACCGAAAACAGAAGCTTAAATAATGGATTCTTATTAAAAAACTACACTAAATTATTAGCAATTAAATATTCGCCAATTTGGATGGCATTAGTGGCTGCACCTTTGCGTAAATTATCG
>NZ_JBFVFE010000076.1:0-15238 GCF_052728615.1 Mariniflexile sp.
TTGATTTTCTATAGACCTGATAATACTCTTCTAAATGTTTTATGTGATAGTTGCTCATTTTGCTGTTGATGTGTTTATTGGTTATGGTTTATGAGGTTATGAGGTTATTGTTGATAGGTTTATAAGGTTATTAGGTTATGCGTTTATGTGTATTTATCTAGTACATGATAAAAACATCTCATAATATCAAAATAGACCCCTCCGCCTATCGGCATACCGAAAAATCGGCACAAGCTATCCCCTTAAAAAAAGGGGAGGACTTATTTAAGAAGCTTGTTTTATTGATTTGAACTTAATGACATTTTTACCATGAACTTAATTATTGATTATACATTTTTAATTATTCATTATTTAATGGTCGGAAGCTTCGCCTGCGCCACTTGGTATTCTAATGTTTTCCACAATATCCTGCACCTCTTGCGGTGGTTCCGGTGTAAACTTCATAATAACAATGGATACTATAAAGTTAAGAATCATGGCGACAGTACCAAAACCTTCGGGCGAAATTCCGAACCACCAGTCATTTTTATTGGGAAGTACCACATCAAACCATCCTAATTTGTATTTAATCATATACAATAACATGGCTGTAATTCCAACTACCATACCTGCAATGGCACCTTCTTTATTCATTCGCTTATAAAAAATCCCCAGGATAATGGCTGGAAAAAAAGATGCTGCTGCCAACCCAAAAGCCAAAGCAACCGTTGCGGCCACAAAACCAGGCGGGTTTATACCGAAATATCCTGCTACACAAACAGCGACTACTGCTGATAAACGTGCCGCGATTAATTCGCCATTTTCTGAAATATTTGGGTTTACCATTTTTTTGATCAAATCATGGGAAACGGATGATGAAATTACCAATAACAAACCTGCTGCTGTTGATAATGCTGCGGCCAATGCACCCGCTGCCACTAATGCAATAACCCAGTCTGGCAATTGTGCAATTTCAGGGTTTGCCAATACCATAATATCATTATCTACCACCAATTCGTTTTTAGAGGTATCAGCTACGTATTGAATGAGTCCGTCGTTATTTTTATCATCATAAGTAATTAAGCCTGTTGTTTCCCATTTTTTGAACCATTCAGGCACATTGGCATAAGGTTTATTTGAAACGGTATCAATTAAATTCATTCGTGCAAAAACAGAAACTGCAGGAGCTGTGGTATATAAAATTGCTATAAGCAACAACGCTATTCCTGCCGATTTACGAGCATCCTTAACACGTTTTACCGTAAAAAAGCGAACAATAACATGTGGTAAACCTGCCGTTCCAACCATGAGTGCCAATGTAATGGCGAACACATCAATCATCGATTTAGAACCTTCGGTGTATTCATTAAAACCAAGTTCGGTGCTCAATCCATCCAATTTATCCAGTAAATAGGTGCCCGATCCATCGGATAATGTACTTCCAAACCCTAATTGTGGTATGGGATTCCCCGTCATTTGAATGGATATAAAAATAGCTGGTACCATAAACGCAAATATCAACACACAATATTGGGCCACTTGTGTATATGTGATGCCTTTCATACCGCCAAGAACGGCATAAAATAAAACGATGATCATACCAATTATCACGCCTGTATTAATATCTACTTCTAAAAAACGTGAAAAAACCAAGCCAACACCACGCATTTGTCCTGCCACATAAGTAAACGATACTAAAAGTGCACAAATTACCCCGACAAAACGCGCCGTGTTAGAATAATAACGATCGCCAATAAAATCGGGGACGGTAAATTTTCCGAACTTGCGTAAATACGGTGCTAAAAGCAACGCCAAAAGTACGTAACCTCCGGTCCATCCCATTAAATACACCGCACCATCATATCCTGCAAACGAGATGATGCCCGCCATGGAAATAAACGACGCCGCACTCATCCAATCGGCAGCAGTTGCCATTCCGTTGGCTAAAGGGGAAACCCCTCCTCCTGCTACATAAAAGTCTTTTGTGGAACTTGCCCGTGTCCAAATAGCGATACCTATATATATTGCAAAGGTAACTCCTACTAAAATATAGGTCCAATTTTGAACACCTATCGACTCCACTAAAAACAGATTATTCATCATAACCATATTTTTTGTCAAGTTTGTTCATCAGGCGAACATATACAAATATAAGTATCACAAACACATAAATGGAACCTTGTTGCGCAAACCAAAACCCTAATTTAAAGCCTCCCATTTTTATTTGATTTAGTGCATCTTTAAACAAGATTCCAGCACCATACGACACTAAAAACCATATTGCCAAAAGTATTAAGAGATACCTAATGTTTTCTTTCCAATAGGCTTTTGCATTGTTTTTTGTCATGTTCTATTCTGTTTTAGTTGGTTACTGTATTTCTTAAATTCCTTAATAACTTTTGGTGCTAAAATTAAGGTGCTTATCATGGTTGGTAAAGCCATTAAAGCAAAAACACCGTCAATTAAATTTAGCATGGCACTAAAAGGTGCCATAACCGCTAATATAATACTTAATATATAAATGTAATTATAGTAATGTTTTTTGTCCGCACCTATCAAAAACCCCAAGCATTTCGATCCGTAATACGAATAAGAGAACAAAGAGGACACACTAAATATCAGCACACAAACCATCAGCAAGTATTTGCCATAAACCGGCATGGTTTCATTAAATGCGGATGCTGTTAAACTCACCCCATTATCGGAGGTGGTTTCCCAAACCCCTGTTACCAAAATAGCCAATGCGGTAAGCGTACAGACTGCCAAAGTATCAATGGCAGGTCCTAACATGGCAACCAAACCTTCACGAATGGGCTCATTGGTTTTTGCTGCGCCATGTGCCATGGGTGCTGTACCAATGCCTGCTTCGTTTGAAAATGCTCCCCGTCGAATGCCCAATAAAATCAAAGCTCCCAAAACGCCTCCTAAAAACGCATCGCCTTTATAATTGGCAGCAGCAAAAGCATCTGTAAAAATTAAAAGTATATATTTTGGCACCACTTCATAATTCGCAATTAAAATGATGGCCACCAAAACAAAATAAAGCAATAACATGGCAGGCACCAATTTAGAAGCAGCATTACTGATGCGTTTTAATCCACCAAATATAATTATGGAAGTAAGCGATGCCAGAACAAAAGCAATGACCAAATTGGATGCCAACCCTGCTTCTACCCCGTTTGGGATTAAAACAATATCGTTTATGGCTTGGGTTAATTGGTTGGCATTTACAACGGGCAAAGCGCCAACCATTCCAAAAAAACTGAACATAATCGCCAATGGTTTCCAAGATTTTCCTAAACCTTCCATAATGAAGTACATGGGACCTCCCTGAATTTCGCCAGCACTATCCTTTCCGCGGTACATGATAGCCAATGAACAGGTAAAAAATTTTGTAGCCATCCCTACAATAGCACTTACCCACATCCAGAACATGGCTCCTGGGCCCCCAATGGAAATGGCTACGGCAACCCCGGCAATATTACCCATGCCAATAGTGGAAGACAAGGCGGTTGACAACGCTTTAAAATGACTTATCTGTCCGGAATCATTTGGGCTGTCATACTTACCCCGAAGCACTTGAAACGCATGGCCTATATACCGAAAAGGTAAAAATCGCGATAAAATTAATAGATACAACCCGCCACCTATCAGTAATACAATGAGTGGCAATCCCCATACATAGGCTGCAAAGTTTTCAAAAAACCGTTCCATTAATCATCAATAACTTAACTATAATGGCATAAATATATCATTTTATTTTACAGTAAATTCTAATATTACAATTACAGGATTTAAATTATTAGAAGTATATTTATCCCTGCTAAAACAAAACTGTTGCAAACAAATCGTTTATATTTCATCGATGCTGTTAGGGCTTTCGCTATTTTAATGATGCTCCAAGGGCATTTTATAGACACTTTAATAGACCCTGTTTATAGAGACCCTGCCTATACTGCTTACAATCTATGGTCTTACTTTAGAGGCATCACAGCACCCACGTTCTTTACTATTTCGGGTTTGGTTTTTACCTATTTATTATTGCGCGCCAATCAAAAAGGAAACGACCAGAAACGTATTAAAAAAGGAATTTTTAGAGGTTTATTGTTAATTGCTATTGGGTATAGTTTACGTGTCAATATCGTAAGTTGGCTAAGTGGTTATTTCAATACCTATTTTTTAGTGATAGATGTATTGCAGTGTATTGGGCTATCGCTTATTATTTTAGTTTTTCTGTATACTTTATTTAAAAACCACAGCTATATATTTTCCATTGTTCTTTTTAGTATAAGCATAATCTGTTTTTTAACCGAGCCTTTGTACAGAAATTTAGAAATACACAACCTTCCCCTTGTTATATCCAATTATATGACCAAAGCAAATGGGTCTGTGTTTACCATTTTACCTTGGTTTGGATATTCGGCAGCAGGCGCCTTTTTATCTACGGTATTTTTTAGGCACTCGCACAGAAAACAATTTAAGATATTTACCATCATTACTTTTTTTGCTGCAGGAGTCGTACTTATTTACTACTCTACAACCATACTTTTTAATTTGCACCGCTTAACGGGTGTTGACTTGTTTTACAGATGTGCCGATTTTAATTATCTGTTTATCCGCATGGGCAATGTACTCATATTATTTGGGCTCTTTTACACTTTTGAACGCTACTTAAAGCAGTCCATTATTTCAAGAATCGGTGAAAAAACATTATCGATGTATGTTATTCATTTCATCATTCTTTACGGAAGTTTTACGGGCTACGGTTTAAAAAATTTATATTCAAAATCGCTTACTCCAACCGAAGCGATCATTGGTGCGGTACTTTTTGTGGCGGTGGTGTGCTTTATTGCGTTCTATTACGCCCGAACTAATCATTTTGTCTATAGTTTAGCAAGGAAAATAGGCAATAAATTTAAAAAATAACTCATGGCGTTTGATGCCTTTTTAGCCGATAGAATCCGCCAGCAGTTAAAACAAAAACATACCCCGTTTGAAGAACTGAAAATGATGGGCGGTCTATGTTTTAAGGTAAACGGAAAAATGCTCTGTGGCATTCATTTAGATAAAAGATTTGGTGATCATTTACTCATGGCACGTGTTGGTGAAGCGGTTTATGAATCCGAACTTGAAAAACCGAACTGCTTACCAATGGATTTTACGGGTAGCCCCATGAAAGGGTATATTTTCGTGACACCCGATGGTTTTGATTCTGATGATCATTTATCCTATTGGTTGGATTTGTGCTTGGCTTTTAATCCTTTGGCGAAAGCCAGTAAGCCGAAAAAGAAGAAATAACACAGGTTATTCTTTTTCCAAAAGAAAGTTTCTTAACTTCATGGGAACTTCTATTATCATATTAAATCGCCGTTTATACCATGTTTGCGAAGCATTCCCAATGTAGATAAAGTGATACCTCCCGATAGAGCTATCGGGAACCCTTTAAAAAGCAAATAGTATCTATATATGAGGAGAGATTTACCGGTTATTTTGCACAGATCCTTAGTATTTTTTAGATTTTTAAAACTAACTTCGTAGCCAATGAAAAGGTTGCTTTGGTCTAAACAGAAAACAATACCAAAAGACGCCGCTAAAAAAAATACCATGGACACAAACACCAATTTAGCAGTACTTATTGATGGCGATAATATCCCGTCGGCACACGTAAAAGAGATGATGGAGGAAATCGCTAAATACGGAAACCCCACCATTAAACGTATTTATGGCGATTGGACCAAACCGCACCTGTCAAAATGGAAAAACCTGTTGCTTGAAAATGCCATAACGCCTATACAGCAATACGGTTACACCACAGGAAAAAACGCCACCGATTCTGCCATGATAATTGACGCTATGGATGTGCTATATTCAGGGAAAGTGAATGGTTTTTGTTTGGTGTCCAGCGATAGCGATTTTACCCGATTGGCCGTTAGGTTGCGAGAAGCCGGTATGCTAGTGATTGGTATTGGCGAAAAAAAGACCCCGAACCCATTTATTGTGGCGTGCGACAAGTTTATTTATGTTGAAATATTAAAAAACAAAGCCGATTTGGAAAACGTTGATGTGAATGCCAGCAAAAACAATGTTGACAACATTACCCCAAAAGATATTGAATTGATCAAAACCACCATTACGGATGTATCCGATGATGATGGGTGGGCTTTTTTGGGCGATGTTGGTAGTTTATTGCAAAAAAAGCAACCCAATTTCGATTCCAGAAATTTTGGTTTTGATAAGCTGACCCCTTTAATAAAATCGATAGATATTTTTGAGTTGGAGCAACGCGAAAACCCAAAAAGTCGCCATAAATTAATTTTTGTCCGTATTAAAGCGAAACAAGTTATTGTTAAAAAGAAGCGGAGATAAGCCCCCTAACCCCAAAGTGGGAATTCTCAAGGTTGTGGCTGTTCGTAAAGTTTGTTACCCGGTAAAGTAATCGCTTTTTAAAATGGCTCCATACCATTCAGAATAAACTCTTCTTCATGTTTTTTTTTGCTTTGTGCAGCTCTGTGTTTGCTTTGTGTATCTCTGTGCCATAGCTACTATACAAAAATTTATTATTTATAACTATTTAATTTTCAATTATAATTTATTTTAATCACTGTTGTCCGATAAAAATGTTTACAGACTCTTATTAGTCCTGTTTTTTAGGTTGTTTCGCTCTATTATTAGCGTTTTGTTCTAGTTTTAGAATTATAATAAAAATTTCGATTTCCAAAAACATAAAAAAATAATTAAACTGTTTATCAATTAGTTACAATCAAGTCTATATTCTTTATTCTGACAGCGAAGCGGTCTTAATTCTTTAACGGACAATAATGTATCTTAATATGTACCCCTTATATGAGTAACCCGAAACCTACTTTGGTAGAAATAAAACAATCGCCATTACACGGAAAAGGTGTATTTGCCACTCAAAATATAGCCAAAGGCGAGTTACTGGTAATAAGCCACATGGTACCCATACACATTAACGAAAATTTACCTGAGTTACTGGCAACCCTTCAATTTCCTTGGACGGACGAATATGATGCCATTTGTTTAAGTAATGCCGGTAGCTTTTTTAACCATAGCGGCCAACCCAATGCCGAAATTGTTGCACGCGATTTTACCAACCTAACCCAAACATTTGCAGCCAAAACCTCTATTGCCAAAGGCGATGAAATTACCATTTATTATAATGATGCTTTTGAGGTGTTTGTTGGTGGGTAGTTGTTAATAAGAAGCCATTCTACTTAAATTTATTTAACCCAATTCAGACTATATTTGTAATTTAGTTTTCAAATGAATTGCCTCTACCAAAGGTAGGAGATACCAGTAGTAATTCCTTTTTATTTCGACGCTAACGTCTTGGAATTATACGAAGCAATAAAAAAACAAGAACATGACCAAAGAAACTGCTATAAAACTATTTGAACAGCAACAAGTACGCACACAATGGAACGATGATGAAGAAAAATGGTATTTCTCAATTATAGATGTTATTGCCATACTTACAGATAGTGAACGTCCCAGAAAATATTGGAGCGATTTAAAAAGCAAGATAATTAAAGAAGGAAGTGAGTTGTCCGAAAAAATCGGACAACTGAAAATGCAGTCTTCGGACGGTAAATTTTACAAAACCGATGTAGCAGATACCGAACAATTATTTAGACTTATACAGTCTATACCGTCTCCAAAAGCAGAACCCTTTAAACTTTGGATTGCCAAAGTCGCCAGAGAACGTATAGACGAACTGGAAGACCCAGAAATTGGTTTTGACCGCTTAATGGAGACCTATCTAAAAAAAGGATATAGTACAGCGTGGATAAACCAACGCCTAAAAAGTATAGAAGTACGTAAAGAGCTTACTGATGAATGGGACAAAAGAGGTGTAAAAAAAGGGCAAGAATACGCTATATTAACCAATGAAATAACCAAAGCTTGGAGTGGATTTAATGTAAAAAACTACAAACAACTAAAAGGTTTAAAAAAAGAAAATTTGCGCGACAATATGAGTAATTTAGAATTGGTTCTCAATATGCTTGCAGAAGCTACAACTACTGAAATAAGTAAAGAAAAAAAGCCAAAAACATTTACCGAAAACAAAACCATTGCCAAACAAGGAGGTACCATTGCAGGAAATACACGCAAAGAAATTGAAGCGAAAACAGGAAAAAAAGTAGTGAATAAACTTTCGGCCAAAGATTATTTAAACGACAAAAAGAAACTTGATCAATAATTAGCAACACAAATTTAAAGTTGGCATATAGCGTTACCATTAACAAGCTGTGATTCTGAATCAAGTTTAGAATGATGCCATTTTTTTTGTTGAAAACTTTCCATGTAAATATTATATTACATGTTGGTTTTATGATTTTAAAAAATTAACTTCGCTATCTTATGATATAAATAATTAAAACGATTTCATATCAAATCGTTGGCCATCATTATAACTAACAACTAAACAATGAAAAATTTATTCAGAAATAATCCTTACCTCATTCTTTTTTTAAGCATCATTCTTTTTACAAGCTGTAGAAAAGAAACCATATTTAGCGATGAAAATTTAGCTCAATTTTCAGAATCTGTAAACCCTGAAGATATTAGACATCATATTGCTGTACTTGCAGATGATAGCCTAAAGGGTAGACTTCCAGGCACGCCGGAATATGATAAAGCAATGGCCTATGTTGCAAATAAATATAAAGAATTTGGACTTAAACCATTTGGAAACAAGGAGGGAAACACCTACTATCAAACTTTAACGTTGCGAAATTCTGTGGTTAAAAATGAGCAGTCTTTTATGATTTTAAATGATACAGATAGCTTACAAGTCGGCATAGATTATTTTTATATGGGGAATGCCAATGAGGTTTTAACCGAGTTTTCAGGAGAACTTGTTATCGCTGGTCATGGCATCCAAGCCCCAGAGTATGGTTTTAACGACTTTGAAAACCTAAACGTAAAAGGGAAAATTGTAATTATATTTTTTGGTGCCCCAAGCTCTTTACCAGCAAGCGAAAGAGCTTATTTTAGTAATATAGCCACAAAAATTGCAACCTTAGATAATTTAGGTGCTGCAGGGGTTTTATTTGTTATAGACCCAGGCGGAAGAGGTGGTTTTGAAGGTGTTTACGAAAACATATCACTAAAAGGAGTGAATAGTGTTATCATGCCCGATGGAAAAGCTTTAGGAAGAACTGATTTTGGTAAAAATTTAAAATTCGGAGGCTTTTTTAATTGGGAGTCTTTATCACAGCTTACGGGATTGACTTCTGAAAATTGGAAAGCGTACAGTGAAAATGGAGCTACACTGCCGCAGCCAAAGAATACCGTGCAATTAAAAGGAAAAGTAGTCACAACTTTCAAAGAAATAGAAAGTGCCAATGTTATCGGACTTTTAGAAGGTGCGGAGTTGAAAGACGAATATATTGTGCATACGGCACATTTAGATCATCTTGGTATTGGCAAACCAGTCGATGGAGATTCTATTTATAATGGTGCTCATGATAATGCTTCAGGAATTAGTGCTATGTTGGAAATTGCCAGATTATATAGCAAATTGCCTTCCAAACCAAAACGTTCTGTAATTTTTGCTGCTGTAACTGCCGAAGAAATGGGTTTATTAGGATCAAAATACCTTGCTGTAAATCCTCCGGTGGAGCAACAAAAAATTATAGCGAATGTAAATACCGATATGCCAACCGTAATTGCACCATTATTATCCATTGAGCCTTTAGGTGCAGAGCAAAGCAGCATAATGAATGTGGTTCAAAGAGTTGCGAAGCAGTTAGATTTGACTATTGATGCTGACCATGCTCCAGAAGAAGTTCGGTTTGTACGAAGTGATAATTTAAATTTTGTGTTGGAAAGAATTCCAGCTTTACGTATGAAGTATGGTTTAAAAACAGAAACTTCCGAAACTGGGTTAGATTCTATCATAAAGGCTTTTACAGCACAACATTATCATAAACCATCCGATGAATTAAATGACGCTATGTTTAATTTTGATGCTGCTAAAACCTATGTGCGGTTGCAATTTATGAATAGTTACCTCATCAATGTTTCAGAAGAAAAACCAACTTGGAATGAAGATTCCTTCTTTAAAAAATTTAAAAAATGACCACCATCAAAGACGGTGGTTTTTCAATGATAAATAAAATTGAGATAATATAAGAGAAAATAATAAACCATAGCTTTTAGACCAAGTAAGATAAATAATTCAGGTTAAGCATTATATCTTAACAACAGAAGAATCTTACGTTATGTTTTTTTACAAAAATTGAATTTAAAAATGAACAAGAAATCCATTTCGAACTGTATGGCAATCGCATTTTTTATGTTATCACTTTTTTCTAATTATGCAGTTGCCCAAAACAAGATTATTCAGAGACAGGATGCTTCAGGCGGAGAAGAGGTAATTATCACTTCAGATGATATTGAAATGCACGCTTTTATGTTTAGTCCGCCAAAAGGCAACAAACCCGGACCAGCAATAGTATTGGTACATGGTTGGATGCCGTATGGCACAAAGGCGAGTTGGGACACGAATTCGGCGAAACGTATAGCATCTCATGGGGCTACACCACCTTGGCGATAACAATGCGTGGCTGGCCTGATACAGGAGGTGAAGATGATTGTGGCTGGAAGCAACCGTATGATGTAGTAAATTCTTGGAACTCTTCATCGTGAAGTCCACCGAAAACCGAAGTGTCCAAATATATCCGCTGTTTTTTCATTTCATAAATTTACGAAATTCAGCGAGATGTTCAATTTTAGCACGATTTTTTTCGCCTTGTGCCTAACAACGTATAAAAATAATTGCTGCTTTAGTGTCTAACTAAAGGTCGTTGCTGTTTTGCTACGTCTGATTTTCCTGCGGAAAATCCTCGCAAGCAAAACCGCAACTAATCTTATACAAGCACGATAAGCATAACTCCAAAATAAAGTCTAAAAAAAAAGACCTTATTTCATAAGGTCTTTTTTAATTCTATATCATCTTAATTTCTAATTCAAATACGCCAACACGTTGGTTTCAATACGTTTTTGTATATCGCTTACATTACCTTTTACAAAGGTTTCGCCTGTAATGTTTTCATACAATTCAATATAACGCTCAGAAACGGTTTCAATATACGCATCACTCATAAAAGGTACGGTTTGCCCTTTTAATCCTTGAAAATTATTGGCTATAAGCCATTGGCGTACAAACTCTTTACTGAGTTGTTTTTGAGGTTCGTTTTTCGCTTGTCTTTCGGCATACCCATCAGCATAAAAATAGCGCGATGAGTCTGGGGTGTGTATTTCGTCTATCAATACAATTTTACCGTCTTTGGTTTTTCCAAATTCGTATTTGGTGTCCACTAAAATTAAACCTCTACTTGCTGCAATTTCGGTGCCTCTATTAAATAATTTACGGGTATAATCTTCCAACACCACATAATCTGCTTCGCTTACAATACCTCGTTTTAAAATGTCTTCACGAGAAATATCTTCGTCGTGGTCGCCCATTTCAGCTTTGGTTGCAGGGGTAATAATGGGTTCTGGAAATTGATCATTTTCTTTCATGCCTTCTGGCATGGTTACGCCACAAAGTGTGCGTTTTCCTGCTTTATACTCGCGTGCTGCATGCCCACTCATATAACCACGTATCACCATTTCTACTTTAAAGGGTTCGCATAAATGCCCAACAGCTACGTTTGGGTCGGGGGTGGCGGTTAACCAATTGGGAACAATATCTTGGGTGGCTGCCATCATTTTGGTGGCGATTTGGTTTAATATTTGTCCTTTATAAGGAATGCCTTTTGGCATTACCACATCGAAAGCCGACAGTCGGTCGGTGGCAATCATCACCAATTCCTCATCGTTGATGTTATAAACTTCCCTTACTTTTCCGTGATAAACTGATTTTTGTCCGGGGAATGTGAAATTGGTGGTCGTAATTGTGTTCATTAAATGCAGCTTATGGTTTGTGATACAAAAGTAATTTGTTTACGCATGCTAAACAATAATTAAATAAAAAAGGAGAAATATTTTATTTCTCCTTTTAAAATCCCCTTGATTTATTTAAAACGGATATTATAGGTTACGCCTACGCCAACCGTTTGCAAATCCACATCGTTTTCCGCAAATGTGTTTTGGTAAAAGGCATACAAATTCCAATCTCTGTTATGGTAACCAATTTGTGGGTTTACGTACAAACCGCCATCATTATTATCAATGTTCGTTAAAAACCCATAACCTACATCAGTACCTAAAAACAGCCCTTTAGGTGTAAAATAATAACGAATAAAGCCCGCGACAGGTATCACTCCGAAATCTTCAAAACCTTCTTTTGCGAAAAAATGACTATAACCAGAAGCGATACCAATGCCAAGGTTCGGATTCACTAAATATTGACCTCTTAAATCCAATCCTGCATTAAATGAGGCTCTATCACTGGCGTCACCTACTGGAACTCCAGCTGTTATTCCTGCTTTTAACCATGAGTTGTTTGGCGTAATGTCAATGTCCGTGTGTTGAGCAAAAATTGAAATTGACCCTATTAATCCGATTCCGATAACTAAAAATAATTTTTTCATGTTTGTTTGTTTTAAATGTTAATACCTCAAATCTCCATAACATAAGACCCAAATCATTTACAAGATTTTCATTAAAGTTTATAGAATTAAAATAAATATTAGTGAATATCACACTTAATCAATTGACTATCAAATTATAACAAGATTATAAACTAAAAATATTTAATTTCAAAAAAAAATACATCAATAAATCAAAGTCATTAGTAACATTGACCCCTCCGCCTATCGGCATACCGAACCTAATTCGGCACAAGCTCTCCCCTTAAAAAAAGGGGAGGAATTATTGAGAAGCTGGTCTTTTTGATTTTGTGTCAACTTATTTCAGTACGGGACATACTTAAAGAAAAAAGCCAATTGCGTTAGCAACTGGCTTTTATTAGGTTTATGAATGGACTTGTTTATGCGTTTATTTCAGAGCTGTGAACTGTTACTGAACACTGGTTTACGCTTAGCCCTGATTAAAGCGGCATCCTTTTTTATGTTCTCGATACATGACTCTTTTGGAGTTATACTCGAACTAACATAAAAAAGATATAGCGGAAAGCAGGTTTCAGCTTCTAAAAAAACTAATCGACGTGCTCAATACTTTTGTAAGCTTCGATAACCTTTTTAACCAATCGGTGACGAAGCACATCCTTATCGTCTAAAAATATCATCCCCACGCCTTCTACATTTTTTAATATCAACAAAGCTTCTTTTAATCCGGAAATGGTTCGGCGTGGTAAATCTATTTGCCCGGGGTCGCCCGTTAATAAAAACTTGGCGTTTTTCCCCATACGGGTCAAAAACATTTTCATTTGGTTGTGGGTGGTGTTTTGTCCTTCGTCCAAAATCACAAAGGCATTATCGAGCGTTCGCCCACGCATAAATGCCAATGGGGCAATTTGTATGGTGCCGTTTTCTATGTACAAGGCCAGTTTTTCGGCAGGTATCATATCGCGCAAGGCATCATACAATGGCTGCATGTACGGGTCTAGTTTTTCTTTTAAATCGCCGGGTAAAAACCCCAGGTTCTCCCCTGCCTCCACCGCTGGACGTGTTAAAATAATGCGCTTTACCTCCTTGTTTTTAAGGGCTTTAACCGCCAAAGCAACACCCGTATATGTTTTACCGGTACCTGCTGGCCCAATGGCAAAAACCATATCGTTTTTACGCACGCTTTCCACCAATTTGCGTTGGTTGGCTGTTTGTGCTTTAATGAGTTTACCGCCAACACCATGCACCAGTACTTCACCACTGGAATCGGTGGTGGAATAATCATCGCTGCTTTGGCTGGTCAATACACGTTCAATCACGTTTTCGTCCAGCTTATTGTATTTAGCAAAATGCGCCACGAGCATTTTCATGCGACGGTCAAATTCTTCCAACAATTCGTCATCGCCAAAGGCTTTAACTTTAGTACCTCTGGCGACAATTTTAAGCTTCGGAAAGTATTTTTTTAGGAGTTCGATATTGGCATTGTGGGCTCCAAAAAATTCTTTTGGAGTAATTTCTTCAAGTTCGATAATAATTTCGTTCAAAAGCGTGGCATGTATTTAAAATTTCTTCTGGGATAATTGAAAATATTGATTATCCAGACAAAATGATGTATTGGTTTTATTCAGTTATTTTAATTTAATGAACCTACATTTTTCATGTTAAACATAAAAATGAAAACAAAAATTTTATGTAGGTTTGTTGTTCATCCGTTAAAACTCAAAAATAAGCAAATTTGGGTGTACAAACGTTAAAAACATATCAACAATTTGCCAATGGCGATAATAACATTAACTACCGATTTTGGTGAAAAAGATCACTTTGTTGGCGCAACCAAAGGTGCTGTATATAGTGAATTGCCCGATGTTAGAATTGTTGATATCTCGCATGCCGTATCGCCTTTCAATATTTTGGAAGCGGGCTATATCATCCAAAACGCTTACAAGAGTTTCCCTAAAGGCAGCATTCATATCATTGGCATCGATTCTGAAATAACCATTGAAAACAAGCATATTGCCGTAAAATTGGATGACCATTATTTTATTTGTGCCAACAATGGGATTATGAGCATGATTTGCTCTGAAATTTCCCCCGATAAAATTGTTGAAATCAATATCCACGATAAAATACAGAGCAGTTTCCCTGTATTGGACGTGTTTGTAAAAGTGGCCTGCCATATTGCAAGAGGCGGTACCTTGGAAGTTGTTGGTAAAACCATACCCGAAATTAAGCCTATAAAAAACATTACACCTTTTGTGAACGATGATAAAAACCAAATGGTTGGTAGCGTTATTTATGTTGATAATTATGGCAATGTAGTGACCAACATTAAACGTGGCTTTTTTGATACCATTCAAAAAGGGAGGGCGTTCGAGATTTCGGCTCGTAATTATAAATTCAAAAAAATACACCAACGTTATAGCGATATTGTTAATTTTGAAATTCCTGAAGAAAAACGCAACGACGAAGGCAGGGGCATGGTGGTTTTTAATTCGGGCGGATTTTTAGAAATTGCCGTTTATAAAAGCAATAGTGCCACCGTGGGGAGCGCTTCCACATTAATGGGCCTAAAATTAATGGATGCGGTAAGTGTAAATTTTATAACGGAATCTATTTTGAACAAAGGATTTGAAATAGAGTGAGTAACGAGTAACGAATTTTGATTAACGAGTAACGAATTTTGATTAACGAGTAACGAATTTTGATTAACGAGTAACGAA
>NZ_JBFVFE010000077.1:0-14952 GCF_052728615.1 Mariniflexile sp.
AAAAATGGAATGAACGTATCAGAAGCGTTGAAACTTATCGCTAAAAATGAATTTCAGTTTGAAAACTGATTAGTTACGATTTATTATGTGGCAGGGTAAAAAATAAATAGGATTGGTGTTCTAAATAGTCACGACCCTTAAAATAGTCATGCGTTGCTTGTTCCAAAAAACTTTCATTTGGTAACTGAGCTGCATCATAGATTTTTTTTCTGTAAATATCCTGTTTATGGATGACCGTACTTACCGGCAAGGATTTAAAGGCCTGGAACCATGCCCCGTGCAGTTCCTCAAAGTCGGTTTCCGATAGGGAATAGATTTCTGGAAGTTCACAGTGGTAGCATATCACAACATTGCCATTATTGGCAAATACCATATGCTCTTGGATATCCAAAATGGGATTGTAGTCTGAAAGGTTGATGCGTTTCATTATAAAATTTACGTTAAATGCCCATTAGGGTCTTCATACTCAAAGGCGCTTTGCTTTTTGTTGCTAATAGCCTGTGGAAACACTTTTTTAAAGTGCAACAAGGATGGATTTCTAGTGAAGTGTGTCAGTCCGATATATAACGCCCCATTAAAAACAAAGACGCCAATGATGACCGAAAAACTAAAGCAGAAAATAACGAACAATAACGAACCGATTACGGCTGTCATCATAAGCGCGAACAGTGCTATGGGCAAGCCCATAATCACTGCACGCTTTCTAATGTTTTTATAAATCTCAAATTTCTTCATTGAATTTTCTTGATGGGCATTTTTAAATACTTAAATACCGCTTAGCGGTTAGACTACGATGGTTATGAGGTAGGTAAATATGCCTACAACAGCTCCAGCGATAAGCACGAATACCAACACCCGGGTGATACCCTTTTTTAAATCGGCATTCTCTCCAAAGAAATGGCCTGCGTTGAACAGGAAGCCGATTAAAAATATAACGCCCAAAATAATGGGGAAGATGGTTCGGATGGTATCGGAAACATCGTTTACGGAAGCTTCAATGCCTCCAATTTGTGCAAAAATGGAAGTTGAAATAAAACCCAATAACAAGGTTAGATAGATTGATTTTTTCATAAGAATTAAAATTTAATTTTTTAATGGTTTTGATTTATGAAAATTACAATATATTTGTTTTTAAACAACTGATTATCAATATTTTAATAAAATAATATTATTTGATTTGCATTGTTTTTAATTGCAACTAAAAGACATTAAATCTTATGGTTTTGAATACTAAAAAGAACCTTAATTATGAAAAATAATTCGAAAATGAATCTCAAAAACGTCGTATTTCTTCTAGCGATGCTAAAAATCTGTGTTGTTTTTGGTCAAAATTTTGATGCACAGAAAAGAATTGTTATTGATGTCGGACATGGTGGAAAAGATTCTGGTGCGATTGGTATTAATGGCATTCAGGAAAAAGTGGTGGTTTTAAATATTGCCAAAGCAATGATCAGGCTCAATAAAGCTGTTTTGGATGATCGATTGGATATTTATTTGACCAGATATTGCGATACGTTTGTTGCACTTTCGGACAGAAGTCGCTTAGCTAAAGTTTTAAAAGCGGATGTGTTTGTTTCGTTGCATTGTAACGCTTCTAAAACCGTTGCCCGTGGATTAGAAGTTTTTGGGTATGCTGTAGAACATCGGAATACCAAGGCATACAATTCGTTGGGCGTATGTGTATTAAACGAGATCAATCAGAAATTAGGGCTAAAAAAACGAGGGATGAAGTTTGCTAATTTTCAGGTACTACGGGAAACAGCTTTTCTCTGTCCAAGCATCCTCATTGAAACTGGGTTTGTTACAGATTCCCATGAAGCCTATTATTTTTTAAAGTTTAAAAACATAGAAGCCATAGCTTTGGCTATTTTAATGGGATTGTATCACTATTTTTTAAATACAGAATTATGACAGCATTATTTGAAGCACTCCTAAAACATTTGAAAGCCATCATCTTGGTTGTTTTCAAAGAAATACGCTTATGGATTAAAAATATAAAACCGTAAACCAATCATTTACGCTTATCGCCACTGCCCCTATCAAAGGCAATCAAGTTAAACAGCTCACGCATTCTGGAGCGTACCCGATTCCCATAGCGTGTTTCCAATTCCTGGGCGTTTAGGTTGGTGGTAGCATGGGTCTTGACACCATGTTCCAAAAACAGATCGTACCTAGAGAGCATCACTTCACCGAGCACATTACAGTCCTTACCGTAATGCCTTCCGATTGGTTCCACCCCTAAATCATCAAAACAAAAATAGTTGGTGCTCCCATAATCCTCAATGGTTTTATAGCCCACATGGTTAAATCCAAAAACAATGTTCCTTGCAGGTATGATTTTATAAGGCTTTTGATGCGGAACGATGTACCTCAGCAGTGTCATCAAACTAGTTTTCCCACATCCAACAGGTCCGGACAGTAAAATCCCTTTTTTTAAGTCGATACCTAGACGTTTGCAGTTTGCTGCATCTTTGATGGCATAATTGCATAGCTTAAACAGAATCTCGCGATCCTCTTCAAATATTCTGAAGGTCTCGCCTAATACCAACTTGCCTTTGGCATTCAGATAGACCAGCATTTTTTCAAAATCGTATAAAATCAGGTTATCTTGAATAATCCCTAGTTCGTATTTTTCACTCCCTTCAATGATGATATGTGGTTTGGGCTTGCTCATAAAGGCTCGTCATAATTTTTATTGGCACTGGTCTTTAAGTTGTCCTGATATGGGAGAGTTGAGTCCTGTTTGTTTTCAGTTTTAAATTTTTTAAAACTTAAATTTTTTAAATTTTCCGGTTTGTTTAAGTTTTTATAGTTTTCTATAGTTTGTATATGTTTGTTTATACGTACCAGTGCTTGTCCACTGCTTGTCTCGATATTGGTACGACTTAAGTACAGAGCTTGTCCAGAGTACTTGTCCCAAAATCGAACATCTTGATTTTACTCCCTTTAAATGGGTTATGTGATGGTGTGTAAAGAATATAACTCCAATGGCTTAATTCCTTGATACAGCGGTGATAAGTGCTTTTGGAACCAATCTTGGAAAACGACATGACTTCCTCACGGTTGATGTAAAATTCATCTTTAAAGAAATTAGTGTTCCAAAACTGGAACAAGGCCACATAAAGACTGATATGCGTCGGGTTGAGTCTGCTATCTATAGAAAATTGCAAAAACACAGCATTAAGGTGTTTGATATAATTGACATCTTCCAAAATAACGTTTTAGAATTTATTATGAACTCTGTTCTTTTCCAGTAATTGCATGATTTCCTGATAATCATAGTACAAGACCCCACCAACCTTGGTATATGGCAATGTGCCATTGATGCGAAGGGTTTGCAAAGTGCCTGGAGAGATCCCTAATAGGTCCCTGACTTCCGGTGATTTGAGCCATTTTTTCGTTAATTGACCTGATTGGTTTTTTAATAATTGTTTAATGCCATCCAGTAATTCCATTTTGAATTCCAGAAGGTCTTCGGTGGTAATGATTGTTGCTGCCATACGCTTGTTTTTGTAATCTAAGCCGCCAAGGGTTTCCTTTTTAACCCACTTTGCAGTTAACCGGGCGATAAGTTTTGTAAAATAGGGATTTTATTTTTTTTGAGTTCCGAACTGTGTACTACAGATTTTCGTTTTACGAAGGGATAGAATTTGTAGTTCAAGGCTTTGTAGATGGCTTGTACCTTTTCATTTGGTTCCGAGCATCTTCTTATAAATATCGTTTCATCTTCTTGATTTTTGCCTGATGTTGTTACTGTTTTTTGGGTGTTTCCAATGCGAACTATCTCTTGCCAGTCGTGGTTGATCCCTTTTTGTTTCAATTGGTACCGGATCGTGTTCACTAACCAATATGCCAGCAATCCCAAGTGTAAATGGGCCATCGTTGATTCATCATTTTTATGATAAATTGGGCGAAGGTCCAAATCCGTTTTCAGGGCTCGAAACGTTCCCTCAATTTCACGAATGGTATTATAAACGGCCCAAAGTGTTTGTTCGTCTTTTGGAGCAAGATTGGTCCTTACAAAATATACGCCCAGATTTTCATTGTTAATTTGGTCTGTTCTTTGATTTTTGGTATAGATCATTTCGGTTACTATGCCCTTTTCATTGGATTTTACTTCAATAGAATAGTTTTTGCTCGCTGATGGATATTTTTGAATAATCCTACCAATACGTTGGTTGATCTTGTCTGTTTTTTTGACCGAATGTTTTTTGACCAGTCCTATTTTTATGTGTTCCAGGCCTTCTTCAAATCGAGTCTCAAACTGTGTTTTCACCGCTTGTTCTTTCAGTGCTTTGCCAGGGCTTTTTACTTTTAGGTAATAATCCGTAACCTTGTCCGAACTCACGCTTTGAAGCGTTAATACCTGCTTGTTCTTGGTTTCCACACTTTGCGAAGAACTGCCCGCTACCGGTTTGCAATCTTTTATTTTTGATCGGCTTACACATACATGATCATAGCCTTTTGCTTCCAAAAGTGCCAAATTACCGTCCGTAGCAATGCCCGCATCCAGTACCACTAATGCTCTTTGGTTGTGGCTGGTCTTGATTCTTAAATTGTCGATAATGGTGGGCAATGTAACGCTATCGCCAGTGTTCCCCTCAAAAACATTGGAGTATTTTATAAATCCTTCGGGATTGGTGACCAATGCCAAAACAATCAACTTGGCATCACTTCGTTTTTCTTTGCTTCGACCAAATTTCGCTAATTTGCTGTTCTTTTTTTGTCCTTCAAAATAGGTGTTTGTCAAGTCATAAAGTAATATTTTGTCCTGAATATCAAATAGCTCATTTGTTTTTATTGATAAATGCTGTTCTAATCGGTCTTTTATTCCATACAGCTTCAATGCACTTTGATACAATTTGTCTTTGGTCATTTTTTCTAACGGAAAGCCCGTGATTTCGCAAATAGCCGAATTCTCTTGTATCCAACGACTGGTCCTCAATTCTGAAAACGGGTAAACGGCACGGCTAATAATTTGCGTAAGTGCCAGTTGTATTTGAGATGCTTCCCAACCCAATTTTTCTAAAAAAGTTTTGACTTTGAGTTGCTCTAAGGTTTGATAACCAATCCATTCTGTTCCTATTTCCCGAACATCTTTGTTTCTGATAGTTTCCAAATCAACAAGTCTTTTACGTTTCTCAAGGGCAATCTCGGGCAAGTCAATTCGTTTTTTCTCTATCATTTCCTGCCAAAACCGCTCTACATACCCCGTGATTTTTTGATCGTTCTCTACAAATAAATTTGATTTTCCTTGGGCTTTATCCGTTAGTTGTTTCTGGATTTTATTGTGGTCTCCTGCTTTCAAATTATGGAGGAAGCCTACATTCAACATGGTGCTATGACAGATTATCCCTTCAAAATTTCGATAACTTTCTACCAGTCTGTAATATCCACAGCTGGTTTTGAGTTCAGAATTATATCGCATGGAAACTTTGAAATACATTTTACAAAGTACCAGTATTGAACGCTCATTATCAATACCCCCCTGTGTACTACAAATCAAAATGAATCGAAAACAGGGCGTTTCAACGCTTTTCCCCTTAATTTACCTCTAAAACACTCTTTTTTTTAACACTTTAATATAGTTTTTTAACATTTCGGCTGCAATGTGGGTTAAGAAGTGGTAATTTTTGAATGCTTTTCATGTGTTTATATTATTTGTTTTTTATCGGTCATCCCGTAGTCATGGCCAATTTCGCAGAAAACAAGTGGAATGGAAATAGCGAAAACGATTATTATTTTGACGAGAAATTATATAAAGAACGATATTCTGTGGAGCGCACCAATGCTTGGATGGACAGCTTTCGCTCTTTGCTGAACAGGTTCGACACAACCATAGCCAGTTGGAAAGGCTTTAATTTTTTAGCCTATATAGTAATTGCCTTGAAAAAATTCTATCCTAATAAAAACTTTAAATGAGTTCACCTAGAAAGTTGAGAAATTAAAACATTATTGAACTTCAATTTCAAAAAATTCACTTTGATTACCAGTTCTGTCAACAGCAGTAAGACCTACTTTAATTATTGGCTGTTTATTTTTATCTTCTATGTTTTGAAAAATATAGGATTTAGTATTTTTATCTAAAATAATGTGATCCCAATTTTCGTCTTTAAATTGATAGTATAAAACCCACCTAAATACATCAAATTCGTTATTATGATTCCATGTTAAATGTAGTTTTTTTTCTTTCCTCTTAATCAGAAGTAATGGTTTACTTGGAGGAAGATTATCTAACCAAGAAGAAGGGGGCACTAATGCCGATTTACTATATGGTCCATTAAGCAACGCCTTAGATAAGGTGTCATTTCTTATTAATGGTTCAATGCTCCAATGGATAGTACCTTTGCTGCTGGGTAATAGCCCTCTGGTTATCATAATTTGATTTAATGTTTCGTTGGCATTGAGATCTTTTAAAGTAGCATACGTGCTAATACCTGGCCAAAGGTGTCTTTTTTTTGTGTTTTCACTTTGCCACCACCCTAAAAGCACGGGGAAACTTTGATCTATTTTATTTATTTTCCAGTACAATTGCGGTGCAAAATAATCTATCCAACCTTCATTAAGCCAAAGTTTTGCATCTGCATACAAACGTTCATATTGGTTAAAACCTTTTATGGACTCGGGAAATCCTGGTTTCCAGATTCCAAAGGGGCTTATGCCAAATTTAACATATGGTTTCACTGCTTTTATTTCAGTATAAACTTTTTTTACAAAGGTATTAACACTTTGCCGTCTCCAGTCAGCTTTGGACAAACTTCCTCCAGAATCAAAGTAGGCATTCCAACTTTTATCATCGGGAAAATCCTTACCATTGTTATAGACTTCGTAAGGATAAAAATAATCATCAAAATGTACTCCATCTATATCATACCTTTTCACAATATCTAAAACAACAGATAATGATTGATCTTGAGTTCCTTGCAATGAAGGATCCATCCAATACATACCATTTTCCAATTTAACAACTAATTCAGGATTCGTTTTTACCAGCGATTTATCGCTTATTTCTCCTCCCTGAGTGTGATGTGCTCGGTATGGATTGAGCCATACGTGCAATTCCAAACCTCTTTCATGTGCAGCTTCCACCCAAAACTGCAAAGGGTCATAAAAAGGCTCAGGCGCTTGACCCTGTTTCCCAGTAAGGTAATAAGACCATGGCTCTAATTGGCTATAATACAAAGCATCTGCTTGTGGACGCACCTGAAAAATAACTGCATTAAAATTATTATTTTTTAAACAATCCAATAGTATTAAAGCCTCCTTTTGCTGGTCAGCACTAGACAGCCCAGGTTTACTTGGCCAGTTTATATTGGCTACGGTAGCCACCCACGCTGCTCTAAATTCCTCTATATTATATGGGGTTTTTGGATTCCATTGGATGTTGTTTTTTTGTTTTTGGGATGTTATAATGGATTCATTATTATTATCTGCAATCTTCTTTGAAGGATTACATCCAAGAATTAAAACAATTAATATTATAAAAAATTCCAAGTATTTATTAATGACCTTCATTTGAGTTGTTTTTTAATTTGATTATTACATAAATAAACAATTTAAGTAAATTTTTATTAGAAGAACATAGTTAAAACCAAGTACTAAAGCCCGAAAATCATTACTCTTTCTTATTTTAGGTCAAAAATTATTCAAAAAAAGTTCTTGGAGAATGAATTTCCCAAGAACTTTTTTTGAATAAAACATGCTTTTTATTAAAACTAGTTCCAACCAGGGTTCTGCTCTAACACAACTCCTTGATCACTATAGAGTTTAATTTGATCTATAGGGATTGGGCTTAAATACACCCTAGGATTATCAAAAACACGAATTGCTGAACTAGCAGATGCAGGAATAATATAACCTTCATTGCCATTTGTTAGCTTTAATGCACTCAAGTTAGCCGATGGATAATCTGATTTAACAATCCAAGCACCTTCGTTAATATCGGGATTTAATACCATATCCAAATATTGAAACTTTTTCCATCGTTTTAAATCGTCAAATCTATAACCCTCCATCATGAGTTCTATTCTTCGTTCTCGTCTTATTTCCCAAATCAACGCTGGAACGTCTGTATCCCTTGTTGGATCATTGTAAACCACACCTCCAACAGCTGGTAACCCCCCAATAACTTGTAAATTTGGCAGATTAATTCCAGTGCGTTTTCTTAAAATATTAATGGATTTGTCTAAATCTTGTTGGGTAACGGCAGCACCGCCAACTGTAGCTAGTTCTGCTACGGCTTCAGCATAAATTACCAATACTTCGCCATATCTTATAATGGGTGCATCAGTAGGATTCAGGTTTGAGCTTCCTTCTGGAAGATCCTTTATACTTTCGTTCAAAAATTTGTGTGTTGCAAAAGCACTTGTAGAATAGTTAGAAGCTATTCCAAGAATACGAAGTTGCGTGGACACAAATGTTTCATATATTCTAGGGTCTCTATCGGTCATAATGTTAGTTATTCCCTTATCTCCTTTGTAAAGCGGCGATAACGTTACAGGAAGTCCATCTTTAGATAAATATGAATCGATAGCATCTCTAGAAACACCCGTTTGGGCCTCTTTATTGTTATATGAATTAAGGGAATGTGTTAAAATACCCGGTTCATATTGGCGAAATAAAATAACTTCTTTGTTAGTCGATAGATCTAAAGAATTAAACACGGCTCTATAATTTGCCAATGAAAATTTAGCAGAAATTATAACTTGTTCAGAAGCCGATTTTGAAGCTGTTAAATATTGATTGGCTTTAGCGGTGTTGTTTTCATGATATTTTTGCCAAGTACCTTCATATAACATAATGCGTGCCAAGTATGCTAAAACAACTGCCTGATTTACCTCTAATCCATTCGTACCCGTTGCAACTCTAACATTGGATGCGGCAAATTGAAGGTCTTCCAATACTTTGTCCATAACAATAGTACGGTCTTCACGTTTTTTATATAGCTGCTCATTATCTAATTCACTAATTTCATTACTGTAATAAGGAACATCTCCGAATTTGAATACTAAATCGCTGTATTCTAATGCTCTAAAAAAACGACCAACGCCTGTCCAATGGTTAATGGCCTCTTCGCTCATAGGTACAGTTTGTACTCTATTTATAAAAATATTGGCTTTTCTTACCCAAGCAAAACTCCAGCCTCCCCCTGAGGTTGGTACTTGTAATGTAAATTGAGCTGGATTAGAAGGAGCAAAATCATCGTTAAATGACTGTCCTGAAAAATAATTTCCAAAAGTAAATCCTGATCCATATCCTGTAAAATAATTTGCATAGAACCCAAAGGCAAAGGTTTTTACATTGCCCTCACTGCTCCAGTAAGTTTCATCTACCAGTAAATCTTGGGGTGGTACATCCAAAAAGGTGTCTTCACAGCCAGTAAACAATACTAAGCAAATGAAAATTTTTATTAAATTATATCTTGTTTTCATATTATAAGTTTTAAAATTATAGTGATGCCTGAAGTCCAAAAGAGAACTGTCTTCTAAAAGGATAAACTCTACCAAAAGTGGATGAATCGTTTGCTCCTGCAGCAGTTAAGCCAATTTCAGGATCTACTGGCACTTGTATTCCGGAAAATTCAAATAAATTTTCGCCACTTACATACATTCTTAGTTTATTTATGTGAATTTTATTCGAAATGGATTTTTGTAAAGTATAGCCTAACGTTATATTTTTCATTCTAAGATAGGACATATTCAATAAATATTTTGATTGCGGTAAAAAATTCATGGCGTTATTACTTTGTTGCTGATCGTTTGGCCTTGGGTAATAAGCATTAGGGTTGTCGGGTGTCCAATAATCTAATTGGTGATCAAACCAAGCTTCGCCATACCGAAAGCCAGGAATTGCCACAGGACCATTAGCCCAAAAATCTTGCTTACCTACACCTTGCATAAATACTCTTAGATCAAACCCTTTAAAATCTGCACTTAGTTGAATACCGTATTGGTAACGTGGTGTTGTGTTTCCAATAACTTTCATATCGCCCGAATCGCCAACTGTGTTAGAGCCAAAGTCTATTTTACCATCGCCATTTAAATCTTTGTACTTAATATCGCCAGGGCCGTATTTAAACCATGCGTTTTCAAACCTAACCTGTGTGGGCACTCCAGTGGCATAGGATCCGTCTGCATTAAAATCTTCAGCTGTAAAAAATCGATCTGTTTCATACCCCCAAATTTCCCCCAATATCTTTCCTTCATAAAAGGAATTGATATTGTTTGTGGTATTTGAAAATTTGGTTAATTTCTCTTCATAATCTGCTAATGTTACCAAGGCATTTAATTTTAGTCCGTTACTAAATTCATGGTTAAAATCTATGGCCAACTCCCAACCTTTTGTTTGTAGTTCCCCAAAATTACGTCTTGGAGCCGCTGTTCCAAAAGTACTTGGTAAGGTGACCCCATTACTGTGCATGTCGCTAACAGTTCTATCATACCAATCAAATACAAGTCCCAATTTATTATCGAAAAATTTAGCATCCAAACCAAAATCTAAAGTAGTTACTGTTTCCCACGTTAAATCGGAAGGTAAAGCACCTGGGGTTCCTACGGTTACTTGATTTTGACCACCAACTAACCAGTTAGAATTGCTAGAAGACATAATTCTGTAAATACTTGATAAATAGGTGTTTTGATTACCAACAGAGCCATATGAACCTCTAAACTTTAAGAAAGACAATGTAGGTTTAAGCTTATCCATAAACGCTTCTTCAGTTAAAATATAACCTGCTGAAAATGATGGGAAATAGCCCCATTTTTTGTTAGAAGAAAGTCTTGATGAACCATCATAACGTGCATTTGCTTCAAGCAATAATTTATTTTTGTAAGCATAATTAACACGACCAAAAAAACCAAGCGTAGCCCATTTATCCCTATTTCCTGCAACAAACTGATCGCCTGTTGCCAATGCTAACTCTCCTTGATTTGGATTTAATAAATTTCTTCTTTGAGAAGATTGGTTCCAATATTCATATTGCTCCATATCACCACCATATGTAAATTTAAACGAATGATTGTCCGATATAGGGAGATTGTAAGTTAAAAATGCTTTGGCAGTATTTCTTCTACTCCAATCGCTAATATATTCTACACGATTGAATGCGGGACTGCTGTACGGTACATATGAAAAATTAGCACCTTGAGCCCAAAAATTATAGGCAGACAAAACGCCTCCTACTTGTTTTTCATGTTGTTCAACCCTGTCGTGCGTGAAATCGAAATTAATATCTAAGTTTTCCGTAGGTGCAATTGTAGTACCAAGATTTATTCTGGAAAAACTTCTATTACTTTCATTCATTTTTGCTTGAGAAACTTCATTAATATGGTTTCTAAATGGTAAACCTTCAAAAGTTCCATATGGGTAGTATGCAGGCCACCTTGTAGTGTAATACCATGCATCATACGTTTCACTTCCAAAATTAAAAGGTTTGGTAGTAACCGAATTGTTATTTAAAACCTTAGCCCTCACATCCAACCATTTATTTATAGTGGTATTGATACTGAAATTTATGTTATAACGCTCAAATTTATCAGGATTTGTTTTATATACTCCACCTTGATTTAAATAACCCAAACCTAAATAATAGTTGGTATTTTCGCTGCCTCCAGAAATAGCGAAATCTTGCTTTTGTTGTAGTGCCCATTCCTTAACAAATAATTCAGTGGGGTTCCATGGTCTATAAAAAAACAATTGGCCGCCTCTTTTTTCGAAATCTCTGCCTTCTACCATTTCCATTCCTAAGTCTTGCCCACCATACAACTCTTCCCATTCGCGCATCTTATCAATGGCAATCCTGTCTAAAGTCATTCCAACTATACCAAAGGAGTTTAAAGAAGGAATACGTCTATTAACAGCTGCAAATGCCATTTCAGCACCTTCGGCAGCAGGCGCTACCTTTGGAGTTACCGTTGGTTTTGCCCATGAAAAGTTATTGGAATAACTAATAGTAGGTGCCGTATTTCTTTTACCGTCTTTTGTGGTAATGAGAATAACGCCCCAGGCTGCTCTAGCTCCATAAATGGAAGTTGATGCAGCATCTTTTAGTACGGATATATCTTTAATATCCTCTGGGTTTATGCCTTGTAAATCGGTAACTTCCACGTTATCCACAAGTATGAGTGGCTGCGCACCACCACCAGTTCCTAAAGTACCTACCGCACCCCTTAACCTAATGGCTGGATTTGCACCAATTTGACCACTAGGAGCGGTAATTGTTAAGCCAGGAGTAACGCCTTGTAAACCTCTAGCAACATCTGTAATTGGTCGAGATTCCAGTACTTCGGTATCGATGGTGGTTATTGCACTGGTTACATTTCGCTTTTTTTGATTTCCATAGCCAACAATGACCACCTCATCTAACCCCTCAACACTTACTTGCAAAATGACATTAAGGCTTGTTTTGTTGCCTATTAAAATTTCTTGTTGAATAAACCCAATAGAAGAAAACACTATTTTAGTGGTGTTGTTATCGGGCACTTCTAAAGTGAATTTACCGTCAAAATCTGATATAGCTCCCTTAGCCGTACTTTTTACATAAACATTGACTCCTGCAATGGGCATACCATCCGAACCAGAGATTTCTCCTGTTATTTGTCTTGTTTGCCCCCATAGCTGTACAGTACATAACAGCAGCAAAAACAAACATGTTTTTTGAAATTGTTTTTTCATAATTTGAGTTGATTTAAATTAAGTTAGTAATTAATTTGCTTATTTAAATTATAAAGAATTGAAACTGGGACATTTTATCGAAACTTTATAATAATTGTTGTTTTAATAAACCTCAAATAGAGAGTATTAATCTCTAATTTAAGTAAATATTTAATTAAAAATCCAGAAAATCTCCCATTAAAACTTTTCAAATATAGTAAAAAAAACCTAATATGCAATTTTTTTGCGGTTTTTTTGCGGTTTTTTACAAAAAATCGTTTTAATGATAGTAAAATCATTTTTAAATGCGGTTTATTGCAGTTTTTATGCAAAATAAAATAGTTAAAAATATTAGTGTTAATGATTTTTAAAATAAGATTAAAAAGATATTTAACTTTTTAACAAATAGTATTCCAGTCCTTTAAGTGGTGTTTTTTTAATTAACCAAAATTTCATCAACAAATAACCATGCATCAGTCCCTTTTGGTGTTGTTTTTATATTAGTTGCAGATATTTTTAAAAAACGTGCAGTTGTTTTCTCAAAACTCATTTTAAAATCTTTCAATTCTGAGATTGGATTAATGGCAAAAAAATGTTCAGTTTTTGCTATTTTAGTGTAATTGACTCCGTCTGTTGATGCATAAACCTCAATAGTGTTTGGGAAATATATATTACGCCCTTGATTTTCTATTGAACCCATCGTTACTTCTTTTATGGTTTTTTCATTTTCAAGATCAATTATAACTTCCATGTCCTTTTTTAACCAAGCCTGCCATTGCCCATCATGATGGTTTTTTGTGCCTCTAATGAGGTTAACTAAACCTAAGGCTTCGGCACCTTTATAATTATCATCATAAGGTGAAATATAATTTACTTTGCAAGCTACAGCATTATGAAATTTAATAGTGTCCAAAAATATTTTACCAATAGGCTTGTTGTTTTTGAATAGTGATGCTTTTACTATTGTAGTTTCTTTAAATCCCAATGGTTTAGTATACTTAATTGCATTTTCATTAATGTTTTGATTTCCCAAAACATAACGAATATCCGAATTTGAAAATTCATTTATTAATGATAAGTAAACTTCTTTTTTATCCAAATCTACTTCCGTTGTTGGATTTACCAAATAAATACTTTTGGCATAATTTATATCCAGCTCTTTATAGCGTTCAAACATGGTTGTTATTCTAGAAGAAAAATCATTCCAGTCTCGCAATTCTTTTGGACTCCATAAAACTTCTGCCATGGCTGCTAATCTTGGATAAATCATATACTCTGATTGGCTATTGTTTGGAATATATTCAGCCCATAAATTAGCTTGCCCCCCTAAAATATGTTTTGTCTCTGCAACTGTCATAGAATCTATAATAGGATCAAATTCGTACACTTTACTTATTGGAGTATAACCCCCAATAGCTAAAGGTTCTTCATTTTGATGGCCTTGATGATGATCAAAATAACAATGAGTATTTGGAGTCATTACAACATCATGACCTTGTTTAGCGGCTTCAATACCCCCTTTTACACCTCTCCAACTCATTACCGTAGCATCTGGTGCCAAACCCCCTTCTAATATTTCATCCCATCCAACCAATTTTTTTCCTTTCGAATTAATATACTTTTCAATTCTTTTTACAAAATAACTTTGTAGTTCATGAGGGTTTTTTAAATTTTCTGTTCTCATTCTTTTTTGGCAATTAGGACATTTCTCCCAATTGATTTTGGTAGCCTCGTCACCACCTATATGAATATATCGTGAAGGAAAAACATCTATTACTTCGTCCAGAACATTTTCCAAAAATTCAAATGTACTTTCTTTTCCAGCGCAATAAATATCAGTAATTGGCCAAACACTACCTGAGGGCACTCCTATAGGGTCTTCAAAACAAGATAACTCGGGATAAGAAGCTATTGCACTACTAACGTGCGCTGGCATTTCAATTTCTGGAATGATTTCCACATTTTTTAATTGGGCATATTTTACGAGTTCTTTTAAATCTTCTTGAGTTAAATAGCCACCATAAGTACCTTTGTCTAGTGAACTAACGGGTAGTCTAGCGCTCCAAATAATATTTTCTTGATCCACTCTAAAAGCACCTACTTCTGTTAATTTCGGATACTTTTTAATTTCCATTCTCCAACCTTGGTCATCAACTAGATGCAGATGCAAAACATTCATTTTATGCATAGCTAATCTATCAATAGTTTCTATTAAATAGTTTTTATGGGTGTACGACAAATTTCCATTTTCCAAAAAATATTATCTTTGACCTAAAAACCGATGAGCAGAAAATCACAAGC
>NZ_JBFVFE010000078.1:0-14510 GCF_052728615.1 Mariniflexile sp.
CTTCAAAAACAACGCTCTGTCCAAAACGGCACATGGTTTCTTGGGCAAGGCTACTGATCTGTAAATTTCCAATGCTCCTACCTAGGACGTGGCTTTTTGGGACGTCGAGGGTCCCAAATCTCGTAACGGTTTTTTTTTTTTGTTACGGCTTGCAGGAACCTTTCCCAATGACACTTCCAGCATTTCTTTCTCCATCTCTTGGGTCATACTTGCAAAAGTTGACTCATATTGATACCCGTTTTCCATTCTTGAAGGGTTTTGCTCCCATTCTTGATAGTGCTTGGCAACAATCGCTAATATTTTGTCTAAATCGGTCATAAAAACTACTTTTTTTAAATCTAATATATACGCTTTTTTTGAAATATGCAATTTGTCGTGCACCCTGTTAAACCTTTGTTTTATGTCCTGTAGAACCCGTTCTATTTGGGGTTAATTCATAAATAAAATCGGGGTTTAATCCTGCTTCTTTTCGGTGCGACACATACAAAATAGCGGTATCGGTTTCTTTAGCAATTTTATTTATAAGTTCTGAGAAGAGTTTCGCATCAAAATCGTCCAGTCCATTGGTGGGTTCATCTAAAATAAGCAAAGGCGGATGTTTTACCATGGCTCTGGCTATTAACACCAAACGTTGGTGCCCTTTTGATAATTCCAAAAAGTTGTGCTTTCTAATATGATACATCTGTAAAACATGCAGCCATTGCCCCGTTATTTTGATTTGCTCGTTGGTGGGCGTTTGATATAACCCCACCGAATCGAAAAAACCGGACACGACCATGTTGCCAATAGAATCCAACCGCTTAAAACCTCTTATCATGTCCGACGAAAAATACCCAATTTTATTCTTAACATCCCAAACACTTTCGCCACTCCCCTTTTTTACTCCAAACAACATCATATCTTGTCCATAAGCTTTTGGGTTATCGCCATAAATCATGCTCAACATGGTACTTTTCCCCGAACCATTGGCACCTATTAACTGCCAAAACTCGCCGCGATTGATTTCCCAAGAAATAGCGTTTAAAATAGGTCTTCCTTCATAACTAACGGACACCTTATTGAATTTTACCAACGGATCGATATGTTCTGGAATAGGACGGTATGGTTGTGGCAACGCCTCAACAAAAGTTATGGGTTTGTTTGTATCCAACGCTTCAACTTGGTTAAATTCTACAAGCGTATCATTTTGTAAAGTATAGGTTCTATCTATGATTGACAAAACCTCTTCTTTCCTATTTGTAATCTGAACTATTAAAGTTTTACTGCTTAATGCTGCCAATGTTTTTTCAATGGCGGCTTGTTTGGCCGCATCTAAATTTCCAAAAACATTATCGGCAATAATATAATCTGGGTTTTGTAGAATAATATGGTTTAATAAAGCTTTTTTACGTTCGCCTTCGGAAGCATGGAGCAAACTGTTTTTTTTTTCGGTAAGCACATCAAAACGCCCATGGACCATTTCTTCATCTATAAATTTATCCAACGTAATTTCAGAAAAAAGAGCGTGTTTTAAATTTGCAAAACCTTCAAAAACTTCGCCAGAAACGATACGTTCGATAAGTCGTTGTTTATCATCGTTGTTGGTAATGTATATGGCTATATGGTTTTTCAAGTAGGTCAATTTTTGTTTAAACTAAAATATTATCCGTAAATGGGTTATTCGTAAAAAGACCTCACAGGTTTTTAAAACCTCTGTGAGGTCTGGTTTCAATATATAAAAAACTTTTTTTACCATTAAGGTTATGAATGCTGTTTTTTTTTACAGGTTTTTGGTATGAAAAGCCACCAGTCCTTCAATAGGCCGGCGTTCAAAATTACCAACCGTAAAGCCCATTTCTTTAGCTACTTCCTTTATTTCTTCTTGTGAGAAATAAGCGATGGATCCAGCAAAATGTACAGGAACGGTTTTAAGTTCTTCCTTGTACTGCATGATCATGTTTTTCGCAAATAGGCGGATGCCTTTTTTGATAAGTTCCACAATATATTCTGAATCTTTGTTCAGGAACATAAATTCGGCAAAATTTGCTAAATAAGCATTGGGGTTTGGTTGCTTATAAATATTGTATTTTATATAATCGGCTTCCAAATTATATTTGCTGCCAAAAGCTACTTTAATATCTTCGGGCATGTGGTTAAAATAATAATCCCTGATAAGTTCCTTTCCATAATAATTTCCAGCAGCATCATCCATTAAAATGTAACCTAAAGATTGTACCCTTTGGTGTAATTTTTTACCATCATAATAACTGCAATTAGAGCCTGTACCCAAAATACAGACCACCGCTGCTTCCGTATCATGATTAATGGTGCCATAAACGGCTGCCCAAGTATCTTCTTCCACTCTTACCAAGGCATTCGGGAACACTTCTGTAAGGGCGTTGTAAACCATTTCTTTACCTCTATCGGTACCACAACCAGCACCATAAAAAAACACATGCGTCACTTCTTTTCTATGTGCTTTTAAGTCTGCGTTTTTTTTAATTAGCTTCTTTAGTTTTTCTTCCTTTAAAATTTCAGGATTCAGACCTTTTGTACGCAGCTTCTCTAAAAGTTGTTTACCATTATTATCTACAGCAATCCAATCACTTTTGGTAGAGCCACTATCAACAATTAAAATCATATGGTTTGAAATAAAAAAACTCCGCAGATTCTTGTAATTAATACAATGTATCTGCGGAGTTCATAGTTAATATTTTTTTTAAATTATATTTTACTGATATGTTGAGCAAGATCAACTAATTTAGTGGAATATCCAAACTCATTGTCGTACCAAGATATTAATTTAAAGAAATTATCATTTAAAGCAATACTTGCATCGGCATCAAACACACTGGTCATAGACTCAGAAACGAAATCTTGGGACACTACGGATTCTTCCGTGTACCCTAAAACACCTTTAAGTTCTCCTTCCGAAGCTTTTTTAAGTGCTGCTTTAACCTCTGCCCAAGAAGCCGATTTTTCAGTTCTTACGGTTAAATCAACGACTGAAACATCCGGTGTTGGAACTCTAAATGCCATGCCTGTTAATTTTCCGTTTAATTCCGGGATTACTTTTCCAACGGCTTTTGCAGCTCCTGTTGATGAAGGGATGATGTTTGCCAAAGCACTACGGCCACCTCTCCAGTCTTTTTTAGAAGGTCCATCCACTGTTAATTGTGTTGCAGTAGTTGCGTGAACCGTAGTCATTAATCCTTCTACAATTCCGAAGTTATCATTAATAACCTTGGCCAATGGTGCTAAACAGTTTGTGGTACATGATGCGTTTGATACGATAGTATCGGCCGCAGTAATTTTTTTATGGTTTACGCCCATTACAAACATTGGCGCATCGGCTGATGGTGCAGAAATAGCTACTTTTTTAGCTCCTGCTGTAATGTGTTTTTGAGCCCCTTCCAAAGAAGTGAAGATACCGGTACAATCTAAAACCACACTGGCGCCAACGGCATCCCATTTTAAATCTTCTGGGTTGCGTTCTGCGGTGATCCTGATTTCTTTTCCGTTAACAACCAAGTTACCGTTTTTAACATCCACGGTGCCGTTAAAACGACCGTGAACTGAATCATATTTTAATAAATATGCTAAATGTTCTACATCCAACAAATCGTTGATTCCCACTACTTCAATATCTGGTCTGCCAACTGCTACCCTAAAAGCAATTCTGCCTATTCTACCAAATCCGTTAATTCCTAATTTTAATTTTGACATAATCTTGTTTATAAATGTTAAGTGCTCATAATATCTGAGACACGCAGTAATTCTAAATTTATTTTTGTTTTTCCTTTAATGGCATTATCCAAAGGTGTTAATTCCATTTTATTGTTCATTAACCCTACCATGTAATTGGTTTTACCTTCCAATAAGGACTCTACGGCTTTTACGCCCATTCTGCTGGCCAAAACCCGATCGAAACACGATGGCGAGCCACCACGTTGCATGTGCCCCAATACAGAGACCCGAACATCATAGCCTTCCATGTTTTGATCGACAAAATCTTTTAGCTCAAAAATGTTTTTTCCTATTTTATCTCCTTCGGCAACCACCACGATACTGGATGATTTTCCTGATGTTCTACTTTTGTTTAATGAATCAACAAGTCTTTCCAGACCTAAATCTTCTTCAGGTATTAAAATCTCTTCCGCACCTCCGGCAATTCCTGTGTTTAATGCTATATGGCCCACATCGCGCCCCATCACCTCTATAAAGAATAGCCTATTATGGGAACTTGCCGTATCCCTAATTTTATCGATGGCATCTACTACGGTATTTAAGGCTGTATCAAAACCAAGGGTATGTGAAGTTCCCACAATATCATTGTCAATAGTCCCAGGGATTCCCATAACCGGAAAATCAAATTCCTGATTGAATATCATGGCACCCGTAAAGGTTCCATCGCCTCCAATGGCCACTAATCCGTCAATATTGGCTTCAACCAACATTTGGTACGCTTTTTCTCTACCTTCTTTAGTTCTAAATTCTTTTGATCGTGCAGATTTTAATATGGTACCTCCTTTATTGATAATACCTCTAACGCTTCGGGCATTCATTTCTTTAAAGTCGCCTTCTATGAGACCTTCAAAGCCGCGATAAACACCTACACATTCTATATTATGGTAAGCACAGGTTCTAACTACCGAACGAATGGCGGCATTCATTCCAGGAGAATCTCCTCCAGATGTTAAAACTGCTAATTTTTTTATTGTTTTTGACATTAATTCTTCTATTATCCAAAGGTAAAATTACTAAAGAAAAACCACATATCTATAGCATTTATTCTATTTTAATGGTACTTAACAAACTATAACGTTTTAGTTAACAAAAAAAAACCAGAAATACAAATTTGAATCTTTTAATAAAGAAAATTAGCGATTTATTGGTCTCAAAAAATAGTTAAAACCAAGGTGCTTTAATGCCTTTTTCTTTAGCTTCTAAAAAAAATTTGACACGAATTCCAAATTTGAAAAGAAATGGGTATTATTCAAAAACGGATGACACCCCTTTAATACCCTTAAGGGGATAACCTACGCCACAATAATCCGTGGAATGCACATATTCCACGTTATTGCACATCATTGTTTAATTCTTTGATGGAGACTTAATGGTAACAAATTCCGGCAACGCACTGGTTTCTTTTGCCTCTTCTGTTTCAATGGTAATTTCATCTTCTTTTTTGGCCTTTTTCAATAAACTTCTAATAAGTTCCTTAAAGGTATCAAAATCCAGATTGTATGAAATCCCTATACCTTGGGTATAACCTATGGCTTCACCAAAATTACGGATGCTATTTTCCCTGTTGAACACATTGGCGGTTAAAGTGCCTTCATCATTCAACAGAAAGTTTATTTCAACATCGCCCGCAATAACGGTTTCTGAGGCGCCTTCACCACCAACAGGCACTGCCACCTTACCATTGATCAGTACTCTATCGCTTATTTGTGTCTGTACCGTAAAGCCCACCCGGTCGCTTGTTTGGTAATCCGGCCTCTTTTCGGCAGCTTCATAATTAATACCGATGTTAAGTTTGCTGTCGCCCGTGGTAAATATACCATTTATAATACCATTAAGACGTTCTGCGATGGTGCCCGAAAAATTAAGCTCGCTCAAACCCCGTGAAAAAGAACCGGTGGACAATAAATAAAGGGCTTGGTTTTGTCGGTCGTTCTCCGATTCCAATCGGTATTGCAATTCCGATTTTACCGTAGAGTTTACCGTTGGGAACTTAAAATTGAATTCCGGTTTTGGTTGTTCCAGATCACCGCTCAAACTAATTTGCAATTCTACGGGAATACTTCTATTTATGGGATTGTCAAGCAATGGCGAGGGGTTTGCCTGGGTTTTATAAATAGCATTCATATTTAAAATGGCTTTTAAAGGATCGCCATCCCAAGCAATGGTACCCCCTGGCTGTACAGTAAATTGCTTTTGGATCAAGCCACCATAGGCAAAATTATAGACGCCTTCAAATACCGCAAAATCGCCCCACATATTAAATTTACCGTTGGTATTTATTTCTACCAACAAACCTCCTATTCCCCGTCCTTTAAGGGAATGCCCAGAGTTTTTGTCTATGATGATCTCAACTTCGGCGTCTTCTGTAACATCCAGATCAAAATCCAATTCCAAACCTTTTATCTCATTAAAAACAATATCAACACCTCTTTTTCTGGCTTCTTTTTCTTCTTTGGTTATAAAATGGATATAGCTATTATCTCCAAAAGACTCCGTATCGCTTAAAGGGATTTTAAAAACGGTTCCCGGTTTGGTTTCGCCCACTACGCTTATAACCAGCTGGTCCGTGGGCCCTTCAATTTTTGCCCTACCGCCCACAAAACCAGTACCATAATATACTGCACCATCTGTATCCTTAGTGTCTAAAACCAAAAGTTTTTGTGTGGCCAGGTTTAAATCCAAGCGCCATTTTGAAAAGTTTACATGACTTAATGAGCCGTTGATTTGCCCTTTGGATTTGAACTTTGTGTCTGTAATTTGAATTTTATTAAAAATAAAACTTTGGTTTTTTAAGGTTACGGAAGATTTATCGGCAAATTGATAATCGACATTTAGATAAGGCACACCAAAACCAGATTTATTTAATAAAAGGTCGCCATTGATGTCTGGCCGTTTTAAATTGCCCACTACATGTACTGTTCCTGTGGCAAGCCCCCGGATATTTGAAAGCACGCCATACAATAGCGGGTTTAACGGCTCTAAGGTAAATGCGTCAAGTTCCAAATCTACATCTATATTGGACTGTTGCCCACTAACACTAATATCGCCAATGGCCCTGAACGACTTTTTAACATCATCTTTAATAGCGATATCAACCGTGTATTTTGTAAGGTTCTCGTTACCTTTTATGTTGGCATCAAATGAGCCGAATTCGTAATCATTGACTTTAAAATCGTCAATGACTATGGTTGAGGATGGTAAATAATTTCCGTTTTTCTGTACAATATCCAGTTTTCCATTTATGTTTCCTGCCAATTTTAAACTGTCTATTTCTGGAATGATATGGGCGAGGTTTACATTCTTAAAATTGAGTTTTAAATCTTTTTGGGTGGAATCTCTCAAAAAGCCTGTAAACTTGATTTCTTCGTTTCCACTATTGATCCTAAAATTGTCTATATTGAATTTTGTTAAAGGTTTATTGAATGAGATTTTATTGAATCTATCTTTTTTTTCATTGATATACCAGGTATTGTTTTTTATGGTTATATCCGATTTTTTAAAACCAATGACCGATTCTTTTTCTTCATTAATGGTATGGTAAAAACTTAAATTAAAATTGTCGTTGTTCTGTTTGCCTCCCCTAAATTCCGAACGCATAAACAGTGTGTCGTTTACCGTAACGTTTATTAAACTAAACTTTGAAACATCGTAGTATTTTGTTTTTAAGCTATCGGCTTCCACATAGGTGTTGAACAGCGGATTACTGTTGTCCACCTGAAGCTCAATATTGTTCACAAAATAATCGAGCAGTTTAATTTGGGGCGATTTAAAGGTAAGCTTAAATTGGCGCTCATCACTTTCTACCCGGCCTCTAATAAAGGTGTTTTTTCCCAATTCTATTTCCGGGTAAAACACCTCAACAATTTTATTGTAAATCTTGAAATTGAAATCGATGCTTTGCTTGGTGTTTACCTTGTGCGGCGTGTAATTGGTATATATGTAACCTATGGAGTTTTCAAAAAGTTTCTTTAAATCCTTAAATACAAAACGCCCTTTAAGTTCGCCTTGAATAATATCGGGCGAGTTTATTTCTATAAAACGCACATCTTCTTCAAATCGTGATGACATATCAAATTTTTCAAAATAATAGGTGTCGTTCTGGTTTTTATAAGCGGTGTTCCTAAAGGATATTTTTCCATAGGCATCATCCAAATTGCTGCTGTTCATGTTCATTTTCACATTGCTGCTGAACAAGGAAATGCTGTCCTTTTTAACAAAATTGAGCGCATTTAAATTGGCATAATCTACATTGGCCTCAAAATCATATTTGTTTACTTTTTCAGAAAAATCCACAAGTCCTAAAAAGTTCAATCTTAAATTTTTATCATTCGCTATAAGATTCCCATCAAAAATTTTGTTTCTAACATTTCCAACAACTTTAATGCCCGTATAATTGTATTGGTTATATTCTATTTCGAAAACATCCCCTTTAACCTGCGTGTCTAAATTTTGGGCAGTAAACCCATGTCCTTTTACATCAAAATTCAAGGATGCCATTCCCACATTGGGGTCGTTCAAAAAAGTTCCGAAATCAAAATTTTCAAAAACAATTTTTCCTTTGTACGAAGCATTATCAATATCATTGATTTTTGAAATTTGTAAATTGGAATCCACATAACCCAAATCGGTATCTATTTGAATATTGGCATCCACTGCTGTGGCCGTTACTTGCGATGTGCCCACAATGGCAAATTTTCCCAATTTATCAAAAGCTGTTGGAATGGTAGCGCCCAAAACATTGGGCAACAAGGCTTTTAATTCTCTATATGTGGAAGACAGATTTTTGAATTTGGCATCCATATAAAAGTTGTTTTCTTCCTTATTGAATAAATTTTTAAAAGCTATGTCGCCATAAATTTTTGTGTTAGCGCTAGAAGTCAACTTTAAATTATTCATTTTCAAGTCGTTTAGAGTACCAGATAGATCCACACTGAAATTAGCCGATTGATTTTCGCCAAATTCGTTGTAAAACGTATTAAGTTCATCTAAAAAAATATGGGAATCCTTAAAACTAGCAGTAACCAAAACTTTATCTGTAAAAAACTGTAAGTCTTCGCGGTTGTATGAAAACTTCAAATCGCCTTTTAAAATGGAATGTGGGGTTTTTGCATTTAAATTAGCAAACGTCATGCCGGTAAGCGTATAGGCAAAATCCGTCATCATATTTTTCATCACCAAGCCTCTGCTGTCCTTAAACGCAAGTGTATTTATTCTGGCACTTACATCGCTACCGTTTATTAAAAAATTGGTGGCATTAATATTCAACTTTGTAAATTCCACTAGTTTGCTGGTTTCTCGGTTTTCATCTGTAAGCCTAAAAATACCGTTGTAAATGGAAACGTCACTGGAGGATAATAAAAAGTTGCTTTTTACCTTGGTTGGGTTATCATCCGCAAATTTTTTAACAAATACATCCAAGTTGGTTTCGTTGTAGCCTTTATAGGTTTTAATGTTAAAAACCAAATGCTCTACATCAATGTCGCCAAACGTTAATTTGCCATTAATCAAGTTATTAATGCTTATAATAGAGGTGTTTAGCTCCGCTATATGGATCAGTGTGTCTTTTTTAAAATCTTGGATGAAAACATTTTTAATCTCAACATCGCCATTAAATTGCAAGCTTACCCTGCTAATGTTTATATTGGTTTTAAATTCTTGGTTAAGGCGTTTGGTAGCATATTTCCCCAAACTGGTCTGAACTGCGTGTATAGAAAGCACCAACACCAAAATGATGAAAAGAAGCAGAAAAACACCTGCTATTTTGTATGCTATTTTGAAGATTTTCTTGATAGGTGCTAAAGGTATTATTTTATTAAGAACAAACTGTAATTCCGCAACAATTGTATGTTATAAACTTTTAATTGAAGCCGACCACTTAAACTGATTTTTAACTTCCATTAAAAAAATAAATGAGTAGTTTTGTAATTACGACTTAAAGTGCTGCACTGGACTTTAATCCAGTGTCAAAATTAACAATTATTGTGCCTAATTTTAAGTAATGGCTGAACAAAATATTTATATCCTAGGAATTGAGTCGTCCTGCGATGATACGGCAGCTTCCGTAATACACAACGGACGCATTTTAAGTAACATTGTAGCCAACCAAAAAATACACGAAGCTTATGGTGGTGTGGTGCCCGAACTCGCTTCTAGGGCCCACCAGCAAAACATTGTTCCGGTGGTGCACCAAGCTTTAAAAAAAGCCAACATCACAAAAAAACAACTGCATGCCATTGCGTTTACAAGAGGCCCTGGTTTAATGGGATCGTTGTTGGTGGGTACCTCATTTGCAAAATCGTTGGCGTACGGTTTAAATATTCCGCTTGTTGACGTGAACCACATGCAAGGGCATATTTTAGCACATTTTATTGATGAGGATGGATTTAACAAACCGCCATTTCCTTTTTTAGCCATGACTATTTCTGGTGGACACACGCAAATTGTTAAGGTTGATAATTATTTTGACATGACCGTTATTGGCGAAACCATTGACGATGCCGTAGGTGAAGCTTTTGATAAAAGCGGTAAAATTTTGGGGTTGGGCTATCCTGCAGGACCAGAGATTGACAAACGCGCCAAATTAGGAAACCCGAAAGCTTATAAGTTTACCAAACCAAAAGTGGATGGATTGAACTTTAGTTTTTCAGGTTTGAAAACCGGCATTCTTTATTTTATTCAAAAGGAAACACGGAAGAATCCAAACTTTATTGAAGAAAACCTAAACGATATTTGCGCTTCCATTCAATATACCATTATCGGTATTCTTATTGATAAATTGAAACTTGCCGTAAAGGAAACCGGTATAGACCACATTGCCATTGGTGGTGGGGTTTCGGCAAATTCAGGCATTAGGCAAGCCTTAAAGGATGGCGAGCAAAAATTTGGATGGACTACTTATGTGCCTAAGTTTGAATTCACGACCGATAATGCCGCTATGATTGCCATTGTGGGCTATTTAAAGTATTTGGAAGGTGATTTTGCAGAACAAAATGTTGCTGCCTCGGCACGATTGAAAATATAGTTTGCAGTATTCAGTCGCAGTTAGCAGTTATGCATATTAATGTCATAATTCTTAATTCTTAATTCTTAATTCTTAATTCTTAATTCTTAATTCTAAAAATGCAACTTTTTTACAATCCGAATATACATGAAAACACCCAGCAATTTTCTTTTGAAAAAGAGGAAAGCAAACATATTGTAAAAGTTTTGCGAAAAAATGTGGGCGACCTATTGCATATTACCAACGGTAAAGGCTGGTTGTTTACTGCGGAAATTACCTTAGCTAATATAAACAACTGTCTGGCGAACATCGTTTCCAAAGAATTACAACCTAAACGGCATTATAATTTGCATGTAGCGGTGGCGCCCACCAAAATGAACGATCGTTTTGAATGGTTTTTGGAAAAAGCTACCGAAATTGGGGTGGATGCCATTACCCCTATTATTTGCGACCATAGCGAACGAAAAACAATAAAACCCGATCGTTTTGAAAAGATTTTACAGTCGGCCATGAAGCAATCCCTTAACTGCTATGTGCCAAAACTTAATGAAGCCATAGCATTTAAAGACTTTATAAACCAGGATTTTAAAGGCGATCTGTTTATGGCGCATTGCGAGGAAACCGATAGAAAATCCTTAAAGCAGCAACTAAAACCAAAACAAGATATTACCATTTTAATTGGGCCGGAAGGCGATTTTAGCACCAAAGAAATTGACATGGCTATTAAAAACAAGTTTATTCCCGTAACTTTGGGCTCCAACAGATTGCGTACCGAAACCGCTGCTATTGTCGCATGCCATTCGGTAGCTTTTATAAACGAGACCGATAATAGGCTTTAATTTATTGAAATATTATATGGAAAACACAATGCGCACTTTTCTTTGTTCTTTATTCTTTAGTATATATTCTTTAGTCTCATTTTCCCAAGAAATTGCCTTAGTAAAATACAAAGGTGGTGGCGATTGGTATGCAAACCCTACAGCGTTGCGTAACTTAATTGCGTTTTGCAATAATACTATTAATACCAAAATAACCGCTAAACCACAAGAAGTGGAAGTAGGTAGTTCTGATATTTTTCAATTTCCTTTTTTGCACATGACGGGGCATGGTTATGTGTTTTTTAATGAAGCAGACGCCGAAAATCTTCGGAATTATTTAATCTCCGGAGGATTTTTACACATTGATGACAACTATGGTATGGAACCCTATATTACCAAGGAACTTAAAAAAGTTTTTCCCGATAAAGAATTGGTAGAATTGCCTTCCAATCACGACATTTTCAATAGTCCCTTTAAATTCCCTAACGGATTGCCCAAAATACATGAACATGATGGCAAGCGCCCACAGGCTTTTGGTATTTTCAGTGAAGACAGATTAGTACTTTTATTTACCTATGAAAGCGATTTGGGAGATGGTTGGGAAGACCCCGAAGTGCATAACGACCCCGCAGATGTGAGGGAAAAAGCACTGAAAATGGGTGCAAACATTGTTAAATATGCGTTTGAGAATTAAAAGCCCTCTAAAAAGCTCCCTAACCCCCGAAGGGAGAATTCCCACTGTTGCGGGCTGCACTCAGTCGCAGTATTCAGTCGCAGTTGCCAATGTCCAAAGTTTAAAAAATTCAAAAAACAATCATCATTGGTTAATCGTCAATCGTTAATCATCAATCGTAAATCGTAAATCATCAATCGTAAATCGTAAATCGTAAATCGTTAATCGTTAATCATCAATCGTAACTCAAAATTGGAAATTACCAAGCAACTTTTAATAAACCTATAGCCCTCTTGAACTTGCATATATTACATACTGAAATTCAAGAATTTATAAGCAACCATTTAAATTCGGATAGTGCTTCTTTATTATTAAAAGGAACAGATTTCCCTTTGGTTGAAACTAAAGATATCATTGAACAAATAGAGGCGAAAAAACGATGTGAAAAGAAATTACCAACCTGGTTCCATAAAAAAAACATCTATTACCCAAATAAGCTAAATATTGAGCAAACATCTTCTGAACATACGGCAGCATACAAATCGGGGTTGGTATCAGGAGACATTATTATTGATGCAACGGGCGGTTTTGGAGTAGATTGCCTTTACTTTTCAAAAGTGTTTAAAAATGTGGTTTTTTGTGAAATAGACCACGCACTTTCTGAAATTGTAACCTATAATTATTCGCAACTCCAAACCAATAATATCATCACAAAAAATACGGATGGCATATCGTTTATTAAAGAAAGCAATACCCATTTTGATTGGATTTATATAGACCCCTCGCGAAGACACCACAGCAAAGGGAAAGTCTTTTTTTTAAACGATTGTTTACCGAACGTACCCGAGCATTTGGAGTTGCTTTTCAAACGTTCCAAAAACATCATGGTCAAAGCATCTCCCCTACTTGATTTATCTGTTGGCATTGGTGAGCTGAAGCATGTTAAAACCATTCATGTGGTTGCTGTGAATAACGAAGTGAAGGAATTGTTATTTATTTTGGAGCAGGGGTTTAAAGATGCTATTTCTATTGAAACAGTAAATATCAAGAAAGAAAATAACGAACATTTTAATTTTACTTTTGAGGATGAAAAAGGGATAGAATCAAAATATTCCAAACCCCTCGCCTATTTGTATGAACCCAATAGTGCCATTTTAAAAGCGGGCGGTTTTGATTCCATAACCAATCAACTGGATGTTTTTAAACTGCACAAACACTCCCATTTATATACAAGTAACATGTTGATGGATTTCCCCGGAAGGCGTTTTAAAATTGAAAATGTTATTCCTTACCATAAAAAAGAACTGAAAAAATTGGCGCTAGGCAAAGCCAATATAACGACTCGGAATTTCCCTGAAACAGTGGAACAACTCCGTAAAAAACTGCACCTTAAAGATGGTGGTTCGTGCTATTTGTTTTTTACCACGGATAACGAAAACAACAAAATCGCCATACAAACTATAAAAGCAGATTGAAGTCCTAAACAATATGTAATCTGTCAAAAAAATTTAAAATCGAACTTCAAATAGGTTTCGATTGCGCTGAACCGGACACAGATTTTAGGATAGTGTCTTGATTATTACTCGATACAACTGAGTTTATCCATAAAAAACGCTTTGTATTCTATATTGGTTACTTCACGGGAATTTTTGGTCCCACGCAGCAGAATTGATTTTATGGGCGCATTTTTTAACAAAGCCATTTGAGACCTTGACAGAATGGCTTTAAAGGCAAAATTACCACAATCCATACCCCAAGAATGGTAAAACGTTATGGTTTGGTTATTTTCAAGTTTAACTTTTACAGAAGATCTGTTGCTTGGTAAATAACTGGCACAACCCAAATCGGCTTTCAAGTTAAAGAATACATTGGTACTGCTTCCTCGTTTGAACAACTCAACGGTTAAATCATCATTAATTTTATAAGGGTCTGTTCTAACAATTTTTATTCTATCGATCGCATCATATTCATTCATGGCATAGTGGCAGGTGTTTCTAAACTCAATGTTTTCCAGCCTTTCTTTTTCTTCGTTTTCTTCTATAATAGCATTTTTTTTTGTTTTTTTCAATGCTGGTTTCTTTTGTTCTTCATCTTTAACATTGGCGATAGAGTCCTGTTTTTCCTTTTCAACACGTTCTGCTTCCTGCCTTTTGGCTAGTGCTTGTTGGGCTTCTAACTTTATTCTTTCCTCCTCTTTGACTTTGGCAATGGCATCTTGCTGTGCTTTTTCCAATCGCTCTGCTTCTTGCTTTTTGGCAAGTGCTTGGGCTTCTAACCTTAACCGTTCTTCCTC
>NZ_JBFVFE010000079.1:0-14192 GCF_052728615.1 Mariniflexile sp.
ATAAAAGCAAAAAATGGAACAGAATCGTCAAATTATGTCAAAATGCTGCATAATGGGAAATTTGTCGTACACCCGTTGATAGGAGTTGATAAGTAAAGTCAATATTTATTGATTAAATTTGTATCTTTCTGAATCAGAAAAACAAATAAATTTTGTTTTTAATTAGTTATTTTTGACTTTAGTGTGCAATTCGGTGAACCATATTATATTAAAAGTGTTTAAAATACTATATATCAGGTGTTTGTGAATTTTAAAAAAATCCTGTCACACCGAGCGTTGACGCAAGGCTATTTTTGGATCTACATTTCTATCGGTGGCAATTTTTCGAGTATGATACCCTAAATACCATTTATCTTTAAATGAAAACACACTAGCATGCGAGTTGTTATAATTATCTTTTGGTTGCTGTAACACGGTGCCTTTATACTCCCAACCCGTCATAGGGCTGTCGCTCATCATATAGTCAATATTCATACCTGTTCCAATATTTGTAAAGTATGAAAAATAATATTTCGTGATGCCATTTACAGTGCGCTTGTTAATATAACCTCCTTCATAAAAACCAGGAGCATCAATTAAAACGGCTTCTCCAACGGTACTAACCAAATCGTCGCCCAATTTGATAATTCTTGCATTTTTACGACGTTTTCCATCGGCTTGAATTTTTGTAGGACCTCCACCAAAAACACAATAGGCTTGCCCATCAGTATCTATAAAAACCGTGGGGTCAAAAAGCCATTCCACATCAGCATTTGGTGTCTCTTTTGTGATTAACGGTTTGCCGCCAACGCCTTTAAAAGGGCCTATTGGACTGTCGCTAACGGACACATTAACACTTCTGTTACCATCACCTGTGTACATATAAAATTCGCCGTTTTTTTCTACTACCGATGGTGCCCAAGCTTGCGTTACCCATGGCATATCATCTGGAGCTTTAAACACTTCGCCATGGTCTGTCCAGTTTTGCATATCGTCTGTAGACAGACACGTAATATCGTTCATCCAATAACGCTTTTGCCCATCAATATCGTGAGATGCCCATACATATAATCTGCCGTTGTACTCCAGTCCTGTGGGGTCTGCTGTATAACGTTGGGATATTATGGGGTTTTGGGCATTAGCAATTAATGAAAGTAAAATACTTAGTGTAAAGGCTGCCTGTTTATCTATTAATCGTAATTTCATTTTTTATTAATCTTATTTTACTGTTAGCTTAATAGTTTTCAAATCTTTTTCTAAAGATGAAGCGCCCACTGAAATAGTAAAATCTCCTGGCTCTACCACTTTTTTCATCTCTTGGTTGTAAATGGAGAGATTATCAAAATTCAGTTCAAAAGCCACTGTTTTTGTTTCTCCCGGATTTAAAGCGATGCGCTCAAATCCTTTTAGCATTTTGTTATATCTGCCAACCGATGCAAAATCATCTCGCACATACATTTGAATAACCTCATCACCTGTAACTTTTCCTGTATTGGTAATATCAACAGAAACTGTAGTTTTCCCATCTGCTGGTATGCTTTGTTTGGCAAGTTTTAAATTTGAATATTCAAAAGTGGTATAGCTTAAACCGTATCCGAACGGGAACAAAGGTGACTTATCTGCAAACTTATAAAGTCCTTTTCCTGAACCCACAAAATCTGGTCGTTCCAAATAAGTTACTGGCAATTGCCCAACCGAACGTGGAAAGGATACCGTTAGTTTCCCCCCGGGGTTGTTATCTCCAAATATAGTTTCAGCAATGGCTTCTCCGGAATTCATCCCTAAATACCATGTTTCTAAAATAGCAGGAATATTTTCTGCTATATAATTGATCGATAATGGGCGTCCGTTTATTAAAACCACTACGATGGGTTTTCCTGCTTTATGAATGGCTTCTACCAACTGATTTTGTGCTCCGAACAAATCCAAATTGTCTCTATCAAGACCCTCTCCGCAAGTCTCGGTTGATCCTCCAACAGCTAAAATAACGACATCCGATTTTTCTGCTGCTGCAATGGCTTCGGCAAAACCTGCTGTCGATTCGCTTTTTAAAGGAGCGCCTTCAGCATAATTTATTTGGATGTCTTTTCCAACCTTATCTTGAATGCCTTCTAAAACTGAAATGTAATATGGTGGAATTCCAGCATAACCGCCCAATTGAGGATATTTGCCATTTTCAAAACGAACCTCGGCCGCATTAGGGCCTATAACCGCAATGCTTTTAATTTTGTTTTTATCCAATGGCAATAAGTTGCCATCGTTTTTTAATAAAGTTATTGCTTTTTTAGCAATTTTCAAGGCTACCGCCTGACTTTCGGGTGTGCTTACAATGGTATCGGGATACACTTTATCCTTGGTCTCAAACAAGCCCAACTTGTACTTGGCTGTTAAAATTCGGGACACACTTTGGTCAATATTCTTAATAATAGAAGGGTCTCTCTTTAAAGCCTCTTGCAATACATTAGAGGTATAGGTAGAAAAATCTGGACTTTTCCCTATAACCAAATCCATATCTACTCCTGCTTTCAATCCTAGAATGGCCGCATCAACCTTATCTTTAGCAATATAGTGCATGGAACTCAAGCGCAAAACATCGTTATTATCAGAAACTATAAAGCCATCAAAGCCCCATTTATCCCTTAACACCCCTTTTAAAAGAGGAGTGTTCATATGCATAGGCACTCCATTAAAATCTTGGTGACCTGGCATCACCGAACCAACTTTAGCTTCTTTAACAGCAGCTTCAAAAGGAGGCATATAAATTTCATATAGTCTGCGATCGGACATATCGCTAAATCCGCCGTTAATACCGCGCCTGTTCTCTGGGTACCCAACAAAGTGTTTTGCGGTTGCTATAATGTGGTTTTTATCAAAACGTTTTTTTTCCGTACCTTGCAACCCTTCAATAAAGGCAACACCCATTCTAGATACTAAATACGGATCTTCGCCATAAGATTCCTCCACTCTTCCATAACGTGCATCACCAGAAATAACATCCAGATTTGGAGAATAGCAATGGGTTATATTAGCGGCTCTTGCTTCTTTTGCGATTTCAGTGGTCATCTCACGAAGCAACTCAGGTTCCCAAGTACCACCCAATGCAATGGCTTGCGGATATACCGTAGCGCCATCTAACCACAAACCGTGCAAACACTCGCTATATATCATCATCGGGATTCCCAACCGCTCGTTTGCTGGTGCATCTTGGGTCAATTCGGCAATTTTTTCCTCTAGCGTCATCTTACTTAAAAGTGAAGACACTTTTTTATTGAAATCATCATCTTTTTTATTAGTTGATGGTATTGGTTTGCTTTGACCTGCCGCTAAAAAGGACATCATCAAAAATGAAATACAAAGTTTATACATGAGCAGAAATTTATATTATTTGAAAAATCAGTTTTATTTTAAAATCACACTATAATTGAACGCACTGCTAATAGAATCCTGTACTGTGCTGATGCGTGTTTTTTGACTGATTATAATTTTATTCACTATTCAGCCGATTAAAAATTTGACACGGATTTGCTTCGCCATTTCGCTATCGCTAGGGTCACGGATTTTTATTGATTCTAATTAACCTCGTAAAAAGCCAACTTATTTTCTTTATTTAAAGGGAGTAGCAATAGTTTTTTATCGCGGATATACCATAAATCGGCAGCCCCTCGTTCGGTATCCAATAATTCCTCGTAAGTTCCATCTTTGTTCACTTTAAACACTTTGCCTGCTTTCCAATCTGAAACGATATAACTGTTATCATCCAATACCTGAACGCCATCCAAGTTTCCTAAAGGCACTGGTGTAATACTTGATAATTTTTGTGTTTCTATATTCATTTTATGCAACTTGCCAATGCCCGCATCCAAGGCTTTCCCATCGGTAAAGTATCCCCAACCGCCAATGATGAGTTCATTTCCTACTGCCAAAATTCCGTTAGCACTTTCTATTTCTGGAGAATCATACCATTCGGTAAAATTTTTATTGGCATCTAACTTGTAAATTGAAGAGGCGTGCATATCTGTAACGTACACGTTTCCTGCTCCATCGGCAGTAACATCATTAAAATACCTTACTTTTTTATCGGTGTATTTTTTTAAAATGTTTCCTGTTTCCAGATCAATTTCAACCAAATCGAAAAGATCTCCAACGTATAATTTATCACCAACAATAGCCATTCCTTTAGGGTCGTTTAGTCCTGATGTGAATTTTAAATTAAGCAGTTCACCATCCAATGACACGGTAGCAATGGAGCCATCACCCGGTTCTTTATCCGCTTGAATGGACACATACAGCACGTTTCTTTTTTCATCAAAAATAACTGATTCCAAAGCTGGTAAATCCGTAGTTTCCCTAAGCAGGGTCAATGTTGTTTTTGGTGCTTTTACTTCGGCGGATTCCGTTATTGTCGTGTCCTCTTTTTTCTTCTTATTTCCACAAGAAAGCAGTGTGAAAATGGCTAACGAAAGCATAAAATAGTTTTTCATGATACTGATATTTAAGTGATTAATATATTCTAATTTGATTTTTTATCTGATAAACGCACTTGTAGCAACCCGCCATTACCCTTTAAAAAATAGGCAGGTATCCGTATTTCGATACGTTTTAGATTTTTGATTTGTTTGTCAATCTTTAATGGTGCGGGATCTAAAGAAATAATTGATATTTTTAAATTTTCCGGAGAGAGAATTGAAAGGTTCAAAATTTTCCCGTCTTGTTTTAAAATAGCACCGTTTTTTGTGGGCTCCACATCGGCTACGGTCATCAGTTGCCAAGTAACCATTTGAGTTGCTTCATTAATTTCAAATTGGTCTTCAATTAAAAGCGATTGATTATTTTCCTTAATAAATGTGCGTTTTAACGACTTGATATTTCCCATGTATAATTCCGTCAAATCGAAAGTGGCTTTTGGAATCTCATCGTCTTTAAAATCAACAACAGGCACATTTCCTTTAACATTGAACAATTCATTATTTACAGTAACAATGCTATGTCCAAAATTATTTTTTGTCAATAAGGTCCAACGTTCACTGTCTTGTTTACTATTCGATAATTCAAAGCCTATTTTGTTCAAAGGGTAATAATTTTGATTTCCAGGATCGATTACCCATCGAATTCCATTCAATTCGAACACAAAAGTGCCAGCGTCCATATTTCCGTGACTGATTAACCCGGAGCCTCCTTTTGCCGCTAAATAAAATTGTTTAGTATCATCCTTATCCCCCCGAAAAACCACAATGGGCACATGCCCTTTTCCATACCAAGCTTGAGGCAACTGGGTTGTATTTTCAAAACTGCACTGGGCCAACCAAATTAAAGCAACACCAGCAAATCTGCCTTCGTTTTGTTGAATTAGAGCTTCTTCCGCTAAAAGCAAATCCGGGTTGTTTGGATATTCGAAAAAGGGCTTGTTTATATAAGCACCATTGCCCGTCTGTGCTGCAAACCAAGCTAATACAGCAGAAGCGTCTCCATCTGTTTTTCCATCAGAATCAGCATAATTAAAGCAATCTCCAGAGGGCCCAGTGACTTCCAATCTATAATCGGCAGTTTGCATAAACCCAGGGCTTTTTGAAATTCCAAAATCGGTACCTAATGCAGTCTTAAGAACATTGGAAGCAACTGCGGTATATGAAGTTCCAAAACGCCAATAGAATGGGCCTTCGGGATGCACGCCTTCGGGTGCATATTCCTTTAACGAATTGGGTAATTTTTCCAAAGCGCGTGAAATGGTTTTGGCAGCAAGTGCCGGATTTTCATCGGCTATGGCTAATGAAGCAGCAATCATACCTCCATGGCAAACCGCATTCCAATTGTTGCTGCCATCAATCCAACCCATACGCTCACTGGTTGTGTTGAAACTTGGCAGAATCGCTTTTTCCATTAATGCTTTTTTGGCCAGTTTTATGGTTTCCTTTGGCAGCGTATTGGCATTCCAGTCAATGGCCAAAGCAACTCCCAAAGCGGTTTGCGACACATCCAAAAAATGTTGCGGGTTCCAACTATCAAACGAAGAAATGGCCACTAATTCTTCATTGATTCTATTTAGGATTATAGGATTTTTATCGATGCGATAGACAATACTTAAAGTGGCTAACTTCCGGAGCGCTTCACGAGCATCAGGAAATCTAAACCCTTCCAGTTCTAGCTTTAATAATGGCGTTTCAAGAATTCTAAAAGCTTCTTCTTTTAAAAAGGCATAATAGGTTTTTACTAACGTATCCGTTTTTAGCTTTTGTTTTAGAAGTTTTTCTGTTGATGGCGTTAGTATTAATTTAGGCGATTGTTTTGATAAATGTTTTTTTATAAATGCTTCGGAAATCGGATTTTGTAATTTTACTCCATTATAATGCCCTTCTGATTCATTCTGACTGAATAAACTCAAAGAACAACTTATAGTTAAAACGAAGATCAATGCCGTTTTTAAATTTTTCATTCTTATCAAAATATTGGTTTATTTTTCCTGAAAGTCGCACTCTAATTATTTCTTCCTATTGAACTGATTTAAACTTTTTCCCCTCCCAGATGTACTATAACAGAGCCAGAATGAATACCTAAAACCTCGTGTGCCGTACTGTGGTAATGGTGGAATGGATAAATACCGTTTCGCCATGGGTTGGTCCAATTGTTTGTAGCGAATTTATTAGTTAACCAGCTACTTGGATTACTCATGCTGCTTGGTATGGCATTTCGATACAAAAGCAATGGGAATTTACTGTTTGGTATTTCCCCATCATCCTTAAAGTATAACAGCTCAGGAACATTTTGTGAATGGGATAAAGAATCCAATCCAAAAAACGTTAATGGTAATAGACAAACTATTGAAAGAGATCTCATCCTATTCAAAGTACTTAATATTAAAGGAATTTTAAAAAAGCCCGCAATTTCTATAAACAAAACTTTGGGCTTTTAAAACTCAACTAAACTAACTCACATACTAATTACATATTATTACTCCCAACCTGGGTTTTGGCCCAAATTAGGGTTTTCTCCTAATGCACCTAGTGGCATTGGCCATAAATAATGCTTATTCTCATCAAATACGGGTGAAGCGTATGGTGTGCCTTTATAAACATCAATATAAGGCTTCCCATCAATCATTTCAGTTTGCACGTTAGCACCAGGAAATCTTGCAATTGCCGCTGCATCCCAAAGCATACCGTAACTTTTCTTTTCTAATTTTTTACCCCACTTCCAACGTCGTAAATCGTCGTAACGGAAGCCCTCTGCAAATAATTCTATACGACGCTCTCTTCTTATTTCAATTATTAATGAAGAAAGACCATCTGCTGCATATTTAGGATCCATGGGCGGATTTAATCCCATAGCAGGCATACCCACTCTACTTCTTAATTTATTAATGGTTAAATCTAAATCAACTTGAGTAATCGTACCTAATTCAGCCATAGCTTCGGCATAATTTAAATACACCTCGCCTAATCTAAAAACAATACCCGGCGTTTCTGCTTGGTTTTGCCCTAAATGTGCTAAATTATTATACATTTTAATAATATGGTATCCTGTAGTAGAAGGATCTCCTCCTGGGTTTGGCATCCCTGTAAGTCTAGGATAAATAAGTGCGGTTCCTTGATTATATTTATAAAAAGATTGGTCTGCTGGATGCATCACCGTTTGTCTTAAACGTGGGTCTCTACCTATAAAAACATCCTCAATTTTAGTAACATCTGCATCAAGAGGAGAAAGGGCAATTGGTAAACCATCAGTACATAAATAATCATCAATAGCATCCTTTGTCATACCACCGGTATAAAAAAGAAAATATTTCATGATATTATTGTTACGTACGCCAGTTTCATATTTAACCCAATGAATCACTTCTGAGTTACCTGTTAAATCTTTTAACACGCGGTGCGTCGCATTATAATCCATTAAAGGATTATTAGTTTTATAAAGTGAATATGGTCCAGTATCCATAAGCTGTTTTGATGCCGTTGCTGCTTCTTGAAACCATGCATTGGCATTGGTGCCTCCATGGTATTTTCTCCAAGTGGCTTCAAACAAACAAATTCTTGATTTTAATGCCAAAGCATCCCAACGATCCAGTCTACCTGGATTTCTAGTTCCACCCCAACTTATTGGTAGTTTAGCAACCGCAAAATTGATATCTTCCAATACCTTATCCATCACGAACTCTCTAGGGTCTCTGGTTCCGAATAGGATGTCGTCTTCATTGGTTTTTACTTCATGGTCAACCCATTGGTTATCACCAAACTTAGACACCTTGTCATAGTAAAACCAAGCACGAAACATGCGGGCTTCACCAATGTATTTGTCTTTGGTGTTTTGTGGTACAGGCGAAGTTGCCATATTATCCAATCCTACGTTAATAGCTCTAAGTAAGTTCCACGCGCGATATCCAAAAAGCTGCACTCCTTCAGGAATGTGTATGCCGGCACGCACTTCTTTAAAACGATTCGCTCTACTTTGTCCTGCTGGAGGTGCAAAATTATCTGAAAAACCATCCAAATACGTGTAACTTCCATCAATGCTTCGTATAAAGGCATCATGTCCCATTAATACAGCCGTTTCTCTATCTTCTTTTGTTAAATCATATATCGTGTTATTATATACCGCTAAATCGTTTTCAGTTTTCCAAAAGGTTTCATTACTCAATTGATCGAGTGGAAAACGCTCTAAGAAATCATCATTACAACTAAGTAATACCAAAGCTGCAATTAAAAATATCCCTATTTTATTAATTATTGTTCTCATTGTATATTTTTTATTATTAATTAAAATGTTACTCTTAAACCAATACTTCCACTACGCTCAAAATAATATTGTTGTAGTAGATTGTTATTAAAGGTTTGCTCTGGATCTAAAGTGCCACGCATTTTGGTAAATTCCCATAAATTTTATCCAGAAATATAAATAGCAGCATTACTCATACCGAATTTAGAAACTAAATCTTTTGGAAGATTATAATTAATAGTTACGTTTTTCAAACGGATATAAGCTGCATTTTGTAAGAAACGCGTTTGCCTTTGAATATTTCTTTGGTCATAATTTCTTGGTCTTGCAAAGTAGGCACCTGTATTAGTAGGGGACCAGGAATTTTGAATGAAGTCTTCAGAAATCAAAGAACTATTATATGGCCAAAACGACGTGTGTGGGCCTTGGTCTGGATAATAATCTCTTTTCAATATGCCTTGGAAGAACATATTTAATGATAATCCCTTATACTCGACACTAGGTGTAAACCCAAAACTGTATCTTGCTGTGGTGTTACCAATAACTTTAAGATCGCCCGTATTAAATTCACCCGTCTCAGTTATCAAACGCTGTAAACCTCTATCTATAATACCATTCCCATCAAGATCGGCATATTGGATATCACCTGCTAACCATGCACCACTAGCTACCGCACCTTGACTAGGTGCCGCAGCAACAGCCGCATTAGATTCAAACAAGCCTACAGTTTCAAAACCCCAAACCTCTCCAATATCCTTTCCTTCATAAAACCCATTAATACTTGGGTTATCACCACCATATTTAGTTATTTTTGTTTGGTTGTCCCATAAATTAAACCCAATACTATACTTTACGTTTTCTCCTATTTTATCTCTCCAATTAAGCGCAAGTTCCCATCCTTTGGTTTCTAGGTTTGCACCATTTTCTAGTGGTTCTGAAGCACCTAGAATAGTAGGCAAGTTTACTCTCAATAACATATCTTTAGTTTCTCTAACATACACATCGGCAGATATGTCTAGTTTCCCTTTGAAGAAAGCGGCATCTAAACCAAGGTTTCTTGTATTTACAGACTCCCATGTTAGTGTTGGACTCACTAAGTTTGCTGGACTTACAGTAGGCAATTGCCCCGCACCTAAGGTATAACCCGCAGTACCTGATGATAAAGATGGAACATAAGGATAATAGTCTTGTTGACCGTTTAGCGTGTAAATTTGGTTTCCTAATTCTCCATAAGATACTCTAAACTTTAAATTACTTAACCAGCTAGAGGCACCTTGCATAAACGATTCTTCGGAAACTCTCCAACAGCAGAAAACGATGGAAAAAAACCAAATCGATCATCCTGTGGAAAACGACTCGTACCATCGTAACGGCCATTAAGCTCCAATAAATATTTTCCTTTATAGTCATAATTAAATCTAAAGAAAGCACCTCGCAATGCATAATGTGAACGTCCTCCAAAAGCATTTTGTGTCCCCGTAGTTGCTCCTAAATCAATTATTTCAGGTGTAATTAAATTTGCTGCTCTACCTTGTAGCCTTCTAGTTCTTAACTCTTCTTGGTTAAAACCAACCATCCCTTTAAAAAAGTGGTTCTCTAATTTATCATAAGTGTATTCGCCAAATATGTTAAAAGTGAAATATTGATTATATTGATTTGTGTTTGTTATCAAATCGTTGGCACTAAAACCATTACCTAAGCTTAAGCCCCTAAATCAATTCCATTAGAAAAATTAGATCCATTGATAACAGATATTTTACTGGCCACATCTTCAGAAGATTGAAAGAATGAATTATAAGAGAAATCACTTTTTAAAACAAAACCATCAAATGGTGTTATGGTTAATCCTTGTGTAAACCAAGTATCGTGTCTTGTAGAGGTATCACGAGAACCCTGTTCCAAATAAGGTATGGTGTTGTTGTTTGCAAATGCCTGACCAATAAAAGGAATATAATCATCGCGGTCTCCTTGTACTCTATAGAATGGTAAGTCTGGAAATTTCAATGGCTCTATGGGGCTCATTCTGTTTACAGAATTTACACTAGCATCAAAAGCATAAGTATGTGGCTCATCATTAGAAGTATTCGTGTAAATAATTTTAGAGTCTAAACTCAACCAATTGTTCACTTTAAACTCTGCTTTCAATAAAGCGTTGAAACGTTCAAAATTTTGATTTTTTGCATCGTTAACCAAATATCCTTGTTTTCCTAAATACCCAATAGACGCATAATAAGTGGCCTCATCGCTAGCCCCGGAAACAGATAAATCATATTTTTTTTGAAACGATTGATTGGTTACTACTTTGTCTTGGTAATCATTAAAACCATTATAAAACAACAACCCATTTCTGACTGACCAAGCATTTGCTTCGGTAGGGTTTTGAGAATATGCTAAAGCATCAGCTAAACGATTAGAATCGTATATTGGTGCTCCCCCAGTACTTAATAAAGCAACATCATTTTGGCTAGTCATATACACTAAAGGATCTGTAACTGGATCTACTAAAAATATAGGTGCAGTAACGGTTTGTTCAGTACTTAAGGTAACATTAACCTTACCTTTTTTACCTTTTTTAGTAGTTACCAAAATAACCCCAAATGCCGCACGCGCTCCATAAATAGCTGCAGAAGCAGCATCTTTTAACACAGAAATACTCTCAATATCATTTGGATTGATTTGATTTAAATCCATTGGTACGTTATCAACCAAAATTAATGGCGAACCACCGTTGATAGATTCAAAACCCCTAATATTAAAGTCTACATTATTTGCCGGATCCCCGTTATTAACCGTGATATTTAAACCTGGCAACACACCTTGTAATCCTTGCCCAACGGTGGCAATGGCTCGATTTTCAAGCACTTCTCCCTTGGCTATACCTACAGCACCTGTTAGATTTACTTTTTTAGTTGTTCCATAACCTACTATAACCACTTCATCAAGCTTGGCGCTATCTTCTTGTAAAACAATTGAAATAATTGTCTGGTTGTTAACATTTACCTCTTGGCTTAAAAAGCCTATATATGAAACTACAATTATAGATTTTGCACTTGAAACAGTTAAACTAAATTTACCATCAAAATCTGATTGCGTTCCATTGGAAGTTCCCTTTTCAATAATATTTGCACCCGGCAAAACCTGACCATAAGCATCAGTTACCGTACCAGATATTTTAACACCTTGTTTTGCTGTTAAATCTGCAACTGGAGCTATAGTACTTTCTTTTATTAAAATGGTATTATTTTCATTAAACTCAAAATCAAAATTGTTTTTTGAAAAACTTTGACTCAACAGTTTAGATATCTTAATAGGCCCCCTTTTTAAATTTACTTTAGGGGCATTTGAAAACAAATCCTGAGGATATAGAAAACGGTATTTTGTTTGCTTTTGGATGATATTAAATACCTCATCGACGGATACTACTTTATCTACGTCAATTATTACTTGTTCTTGAGAAAACGACTTTTCTGTAGCAAAGCTAAAGACTGTGGTGCACAATAAGAAGATAAATGTTCTCATAATAGCCATTAGCGTTCGTTTTCTGGTGAACGACCGAACCTTAATTAAATTAATTTTCATAAATTTACTCTGTTTTTAGTTAGACATGTGTTTAGTTATACATTGGTTTAATTATTACTATCTAGAGGGACGAAGTTGGGCCACCGCAAAATGTTTGGCTTCGCTCCCTTTTTTTATTTTATTTTTTCACTTCAAAAAAACTGTTTTATCAATAATTTCATAATCTTCTATAACTTTAAAGTTCTTGATAGAATTTAGTATATCTTTTAGATTTTGGTCTTTTCCTAATACTCCATTAAAGCCTGCGCTCTTTAGATCTTGATTGGCAAATTCCACATCCATATCGTACCAACGCGATAGGACTTTCATGATCTCTTCCAATGATTTTCTACGAAAACTAAAAACACCATCTTTCCATGATGTTTCGTTATACGTATCAACAGTAGAAACCTCCATGGCACTGTTATTAAGATTTAAATTTGCTTGCTGCGAAGGTTTTAATATTTTGTTTGTAGATGCTGCATTAATTGAAACTTTACCTTCAACCAAGGTTGTATAAATATTGGCATCATCTTTATAGGCCTTCATGTTAAATTCGGTCCCCAATACTTCAATTTCTTGATATTTGTTAACTACTTTAAATGTAGAGCCTTTATGTTCTGTGCTTGGGGATACATCAAAATAAGCTTCCCCATATACTAATTCTACTTCTCGGGTTTCGCCCTCTATAAAACTTACAGGAAATTTTAGTTGCGATTCTGAATTTAACCAAACTTGGGTGCCATCCGATAGTTTTATAAAGAATTGTCCACCTCTAGGGATGGTTAAATAATTGTACACCGTTTGTTTTGAATGCGCGTTATTTACCTTATATATAAGCTCTTCTCCGTTACTATTGGCATTTTGGGTTTGATAGTTGTTCCCTTTTTCCAAAGCTACAACAGAACCGTCTTCCAATGTTAATATGGCTTTATCTGTGCCTATCTGAATTGTATTGTTATTGACTATTTCAGGTTGCGTGATGTTTGCAGGCGTTTCATTTAGAATAAAATTTGCAGCTATTGAAATTACAACTACCGCCACAGCAGCATATTTATAATAACCTTTTGTTAGCCTACGTGTTTTTAGTTGTTTTTGAAGCCTTAACCACCCTTTTTGAACATCCGTGTTATTGCCATCTCGCTGATAATTATCTTTTACTCTTTTAAAATAATCTTGATGTGCTGTTGATTCTTCATACCATTCCGAAAAGGCCATCCCTTCCTCTTTAGAAAGTGTATTGTTCAGTTTTTTTATAATTAATTTGAATTCCATGTATTCACAATAATAGCGTTCTTTATTAGTGTGACACACAAATTAATAAAAAGGGTGACAAAAAAATGAGAATAAAAAAAATTTAAAAGGGAAAAAATATTAATTTAATAAATCAACATCGTGCCCTTAGTGGTAAATTTGTAGTAGAATCAATATGGAAACGACCAATTCAATAATTCTTACCTTCGCTCTTTTAAGCTGGGTTTTAACCGTGTTAATAGATACTCCAAGTTCATTAGCTATCTCTGAATATTTATAGTTATGCATGAACTTTAATTTAACAATCTGTTGCATTTTGTCAGGAAGTGCATCCACAACCTCTAATGTTTGTTGATATACTCTTTCTTTCTCTTGCTCGTCAACAGTATCAAAAACATATTCTGTAATCAGTTCATTTTTAAAATCCAGAAATTGGTAATTATCCGTAATTTTTATCGATCTTAAGTAATTAAAACATTTATTACGAACCATTGCAAAAAGATAGCCTCTTAATGATGTGGTGATGTTTAAGGTTTCGGCATTTTCCCATATATAAATAAATATTTCCTGGACTATATCTTCACTGGAATCTTTATCAAAAAGATAGCCATTGGCATAATACCTTAAATCCGCAAGCGAATGTTGAAAAGAAAGTTGAAAAGTCAGTAAAACCAGTGCTTTAAAGACTTTTCACT